>NZ_JBQZXC010000022.1:0-40189 GCF_053555815.1 Shigella sp. SIG6
CCCACGCCGGGGACGTTTTTGAGCGCGTCGGTAAGGTTGGTTGCGCCCTGATCTTTAATCACTTGTTCAGAAATCACCGTCATCGTGCGGGTAGTATCCGCTACCGGACGCGAGAATTTCGGATCGGCAGATTGTTGTGGCGCATAAAGCGAAGGCGTTGATGCTTCGACAACCAGCGTGTCATCCGCGTTAGCTTGCCCTTCGGCGGCGAGTGCCTGTGCCACAGGCGTAATACCAATACAAAGACCGGCAAAGAACGTGAGCGAATGAAATTGTCTGGCAGGGAAATTGCGATTGTTTTCCATTTTGCAGGTGACTTTTTCTTATATGTTGAAATTTTCACTGCCACGAGAAAGCATCTCTGCGGATGCGATGCCACTGTTAATCCCGTGATAGTGTTCGTGCAAGTGATAATAATTTTGATAAGCATTATCACTTGGCGCGATTTTCTATCACCCATTGCGCGAAAAAGAAATACATTTATTTACATTGCGTTCATATTTGATGTTTTTTGATTACAAAACAGGCGAAAACTGCATCCAGAGGCGAATGCAGTTACGTTGGTGGGGTTATTTGTAGATGGTTGCAGTACCGAACATCTGGTCATTTCCGCCTGCGGAATTAATGACATAACCTTTCGCGCCTTGTTCGCGCGCTTTTTCTGCCAGTTTATCCTCCAGATCGCTTAGGTTTGATGCGCCAGTTGCCGAAACGGTACCGGCGGGCCGTAGCTGACCGCTGTCCAGGTTACTCATCGGTTGCGCGGCATAAGCCGTGAGAGAGATTCCGCTCAGGACGGTGGCAATCAGTAGTGTGAGGCACTTTTTCATAATGACATCCTCATAAATACAACGGGTAGTGCCTGATAAGTGTAGGTCGCCTGCGCGATGCAAATGACGCAAAAAATTGACAGAGATATGCTTATTTTTTGAACGATATATTTTTACAAAATAAGACAAATCAATGACATGCATAATGCTGATTTTTATGATGAATTGCCATAAACCATAGCCATGTTAAGGTTTTGGGGAATGATAAACGCAGCCAGATATTTACCCTGTCGCGTTATGCGGGTATCTTACGCCGCTGCTTAAAGGAGAATGCTATGTCCGCCCAGAAACCGGGGTTGCATCCGCGCAACCGTCATCACAGCCGCTACGATCTCGCCACGCTTTGTCAGGTCAATCCTGAACTCAGGCAATTCCTCACGCTTACACCCGCAGGGGAGCAAAGCGTAGACTTTGCCAATCCGCTGGCGGTGAAGGCGCTCAATAAGGCATTGCTGGCCCATTTTTACGCCGTAGCGAACTGGGATATCCCCGACGGTTTTCTCTGCCCACCAGTACCGGGCCGGGCGGATTATATTCATCACCTTGCCGATTTACTGGCTGAAGCAAGCGGAACAATTCCAGCGAATGCCAGCATTCTGGATATCGGCGTTGGTGCGAACTGTATTTATCCGCTGATTGGCGTACATGAATATGGCTGGCGTTTTAGCGGTAGTGAAACCAGCAGCCAGGCGTTAAGCAGTGCGCAGGCGATTATCAGTGCTAATCCGGGGCTTAACCGCGCCATTCGTCTGCGTCGGCAAAAAGAGAGTGGGGCGATTTTTAACGGCATCATCCACAAAAACGAGCAATACGACGCGACCTTGTGTAACCCGCCATTCCACGATTCCGCCGCTGCGGCGCGGGCAGGTAGTGAGCGTAAACGCCGTAACCTGGGGCTGAACAAAGACGATGCACTGAACTTTGGTGGTCAGCAACAGGAGTTGTGGTGTGAAGGCGGTGAAGTCAACTTTATCAAAAAGATGATTGAAGAGAGCAAAGGCTTCGCGAAGCAGGTGATGTGGTTTACCTCGCTGGTATCTCGTGGTGAAAACTTACCGCCGTTGTATCGTGCTCTGACCGACGTGGGCGCGGTGAAGGTGGTAAAAAAAGAGATGGCCCAGGGGCAAAAGCAGAGTCGCTTTATTGCCTGGACCTTTATGAACGACGAGCAGCGCCGCCGTTTTGTTAATCGCCAACGTTAAAGCGTTGGCTCCCCCGGCGGCAGCGGTTCAGCCGGGGTCGCGCCCGGAGCAGGCAGCACCTGATAAGTCTGCACTGGCGCGCGAACGCCCGCCAGGTCGAAATGTTTTTTCACTTGGCTGTCGAGGGCAAAGCGTACCGTCCACTGTTTGAGTGGCAGCGTGGTGAACGAAACACGCAGTGTAAACGCGGTATTGCTTAAGCCGACAATCCCGGCAAAGTTCGGTTCACCAATAATCAGCCCGCGAATTTCTTCGTTTTCCATCAATTCCGTTACCGCATCTTTCAGTGCCTGATTGGCTTTATCAGCATCTTCATGGCGATCAACATCGTAGTTTGCCACTACCGAACCAATACCGCGGACGAAGTTAGCAAAGGTGGTTATCGAAGACCACGGAATGATGTGATACGCCCCGGTATCCTGGCGCACGCCCACGGAGCGAATCGACATCCGTTCCACTGTGCCGGTCAACGGCCCGATAGTCACCAAATCTCCAGTGTTCATGCCGTTTTCAAACTGAATAAATACCCCGGTGATAATATCTTTTACCAGCGTTTGCGAACCAAACGAGATAGCCAGACCTAATGCCCCGGCACCTGCCAGCAATGGCGCGATATTGACGCCGATTTCCGACAACACAATCATGATGGTGATGGTACTGATAATCACCGCCAGCGCGTTACGGAACAGCGTCAGCAGGGTACGCGTACGGGCGCTGGGTAGCGGGCGGCCATGAATATCCGAAGCCAGCCGGTTTTCGATCAAACTGGCGAGCACCGTCCAGCCAACCGCCGAGAAGAAAAGAATGAGTGCGATGCGGATCAGGATATCTACGGTTTTCTGCCCCGCGCCGTTTTGCAGCCAGTTCCAGAAATCGAACAATCCCCATGCGCTCAACAGCAACATTACTGCCACGCAGACGGTCAGAATACGCGCCGTTTTCAGCGCCGCCGAAAGCCAGCCATTCAGCCGTTTTTGTAGCTCCGGATAGTTACGCTGAGTATGTGGCGAGAGGGTGATGGTTTTCGCCAGCCAGCGGGAAAACATACCGGAAACAAACGCTGCGATACCAATAATCGCCAGGCTGCGCACCGTTGCACCCATCATAAATTTCAGACTGTTGCCCGGATCGAACAACGAAAAGAAAAACAGCACGATAAAATAGGCGCTTGCCAGCCAGTGCCACACCAGCGCAAAGGCGCGGATAAACAGGCTGAAAAAAGCCAGCGAATGCTCCGCAAAGTTGAGCAAATGCTGGGTAATCTCTTTTTTATTTCGGAAGATCAGGTACAACGCCCAGACGGTCATGCACAGCATAATGATGACGTTCGCCAGCGCACCTATCTGTACATTCACCTGATTAGAGATAATCGGCACGGCCACAATCAGGCCATAGCCAATCAGGCTGCTTAACCAGCTCAGGCGACGACTCCAGTAACGGGCGCTCTCGTCCTGAATCGTGAACGGGCGCAGCTCCGCCACGTTTGGGCAAAAAATCAGGCGTAGTACGGCTTTGAAAAATTCAATCAGGGCAAAGGCGTTGAGAAACAAACTTTGTTGGAAAGCGATGGTACGACTGCCTGCATTCAGGTTGTCGCTTAATACCTGGCCGACAAATAATGTCAGGGCCAGTAACAGCAGGTCGATAATAAACGCCCCAATAATCATCGCCGGAAGCTGCAACCAGTTGCTGCGCTCACGATTTTTTTGCCTCGCCCACTGACCCATTTTGCGATACAGCGGCAGTGCGCACAGGCGAATCAGCCAGTAAAAACCAAAAACTAATACCGCTAACATTGAAAAATGGCTCAGCGCATTGCTGAAGGTTTGTGGATTAAATGGCTTATGCGGGGAGCCGGTGATATTGCGATAAAGTTGCCCGAAGCGGGCGGAAAGGGCTTCACCATAATGGCGGCTGACTTCGGTGACCTTTTGCAGCACGGTTTGCTCTTCAACCAGCGTCGGCGGCACGATCTTCGGGACCGGTTCCGCAGGGGGCGTCGCGGCGACAGTACGCAACTGGTCGATCAACTCTTTACGCGAGGTGTCGTTATCCAGCACATCCGCCAGTGCGCCATAGGCCGCTTTTTTTTGTTCGATATCCGGTTCCGGGGCCGGTTCAGTCGTTGAGTCCGTTGTCGTTGTGGTTGTAACGCCGGGTATGGATACCGCGTGGGCAGGTGCGCCCAGCAGGCAGAAGAGGATGAACAGGATCCACCGCATGACTCCTCCAGTGAGAAAACAGAGCAAAAAGATAAGTATAGATGCTGGGGGAGGGGCGATTTTAAATGAGAGGAATCTGGTGTGCCTCCCTTTCGGGTGAAAGGGAGGAAGGGATATTAAGCAGGTTGCTGACAACGTGCGGGCTTTTTTGCCGGATGCGGCGTGAACGCCTTATCCGTCCTACAAGTTCATGCAATTTTAATAAGTTGCCAGATATCCTGTAGGCCTGATAAGCGTAGCGCATCAGGCAATGTGTCTTATTAAGAGACGTGCTGCAAAAATTCCTGCAAGCGCTGGCTCGGCGGGTTCTTGATCAACACCTGCGGATTGCCATCTTCCGCAATCCGGCCTTTGTCGATAAAGATCAGCCGCGAAGCTACTTTCTCGGCAAAACCGATTTCGTGGGTCACGATCACCATCGTCATCCCTTCTTCAGCCAGATCCTGCATAACCTTCAGCACTTCATGGCGCAGTTCCGGGTCAAGAGCGGAAGTCGGTTCATCAAACAGCATCATTTTCGGCTTCACCGCCAGCGCGCGGGCAATCGCCACACGCTGCTGTTGACCACCAGAAAGTTCGGAAGGGTAGTGATGTGCACGTTCTGCCAGACCGACTTTCGCCAGCAGCTCACGCGCCAGTTTTTCCGCCTCTTCTTTGTTCGCGCCACGCACGCGTAGCGGACCAAACATGACGTTTTCCAGCGCCGTTAGATGCGGGAAGAGGTAAAACTGCTGGAACACCATACCTGCTTCCTGGCGAATCAGGCGCTCGTCAACTTTCGGAGCGTTAACCTTCAGGCCATCGACAATCAGATCGCCGGAGGTGATTTCTTCCAGTTTGTTGATGCAGCGCAGCAGGGTCGATTTACCGGAACCGGACGGCCCGATAATCACCACGACTTCGCCTTGGGCAATGTTCAAATCGATATTGTGCAGCACCTGGGTTGGGCCAAAGTGCTTGGAGACGTTTTTAAATTCAATCACAGGATTTTCATCCTTCTTTCCAGACGACGCAGAATAAAGCTCAGCACCAGGGTAATAATCAGATAGAACACCGCCACGGCGCTCCAGATCTCAAGGGCGCGGAAGTTACCGGCAATAATTTCTTGCCCCTGACGGGTCAGTTCCGCCACGCCGATAACAATAAACAGCGAGGTGTCTTTAATGCTGATGATCCACTGGTTACCCAGCGGAGGCAGCATACGACGCAGTGCCAGCGGTAAAATGACGTAGCGAATGGTTTCCCAACGTGAAAGACCGAGCGCCAGTCCTGCTTCACGAAAACCTTTGTGGATAGACAGCACCGCACCACGCGTGATTTCCGCAATGTACGCGCCGGAGTTGATCATGATAGTGACCACCGCCGCAGTAAATGGGTCGATGCGTAAGTCGTTAAACGCCATCGGCAGGGCGAAATAGATAAACATCACCTGGACGACGATAGGTGTGCCGCGGATCACTTCAATAAAGACCTGCGCGACGTGGTTGGCTATCCAACCACCGAAGGTGCGTGCAAAACCTGCCAGCAATCCGATTACCAGACCGCCAGCCAGACCGAGGACCGAAATCCACAGGGTCATTTTGGCACCTTCAATCAGAAGCGGAATGGCAGGCCAGATGGCACTCCAGTCAAACTGCATATGTTGTTCCTGTTACCGTGGTGTAAATAATCAAATTCAGGGTAATTAATGGCCCCGGAGTGGGTTTGCGCCCCTCACCCTAATCCTCTCCCCAAGGGGGAGAGGGAACTGCCAGTGCGCTTTACAGGTGTAGCGTTATTATTTCGGTTCAGTACCGAACCATTTTTTGTAGATTTCGTTGTAAGTTCCGTTCTCGCGCAGGGTTTTCAACGCGCCGTTGACTTTGTCACGCAACTCGTCGCTACCTTTCGGGAACGCAATACCGTATTGCTGCGCTTCCAGAGAGTCACCTACCGCTTTGAACTGACCGTTACCGGCGGTTTTGATGAAGTACAGAATGTTTGGCGTATCGTGCAGAACGGCGTCTGCGCGGTTGGTGCCCAGTTCCATATAGGCGTTATCGATGTTCGGGAACTGACGCAGATCTTTAGTTTTGATGTTTGCTTTCGCGTAATCAACGGAGCCAGTACCGCTCTTCACAGCAACCACTTTCCCGTCGAGATCTTTCACGCTTTTCACATCGTTATTGTTAGCTTTCACCATCACTAACAGGCCGCTTTTGTAGTAGCCGTCAGAGAAATCGATCGCTTTTTTACGCTCGTCGGTGATGGTAATGCCCGCCAGCGCCAGATCGACGTTTTTGGTTTGCAGTGCCGGAATGATCCCACTGAAATCCATCGGCTTCAGTTCGTAATCCAGCTTCAGCTCTTTAGCGATGGCAGCCCACAGATCAACGTCAAAGCCCACATATTTATCGCCCTGTTTAAATTCAAACGGAACGAAGGCGGTATCCGTCGCGACAACTAATTTTTTATCCGCGGCATGAGAAGAAACCGCAAAAGCCAGGGTCAGTGCAGCCAGTGAAACTTTTAATACAGACTTCATAGCATTTCCTTTTTTCTATCCACGGGACGATCCCCTGCGTGACATTCACATATATGAAAAAATCGTGCCAGTTTTGCAACTCATTGATTTTTCGAGATGCGGCAAAAACGTGATGCACGATTTATAGGGCAATACCCTGAAGATGCACCATTCTGGGGCACCAATCTGGTGCGCTAAAATGGTGCACTCAACACAGTGATTATTTAGCGTAAAACCTGATGAAAAAACAATCTTTATGTAACGATTGTGTGATGATGTGGATACAAAAAATTTACTTAATCAGCTGGAGATAGCAGATGGATGCACTAAATAAGTGCGTTGAGGTGGGCTGCAAAACAAAACGGCCTCCTGTCAGGAAGCCGCTTTTATCGGGTACTAAAGTTCTGCACCATCAGCGATGGATTTATTCGATGTTAGACTCGATAAACCACAGGAATTTATCCAGGTCGCGAGACGCGGCGGTCAGGATATCTGCGGTGTCGTCATCTTTCGCTTCGCCAATCGCTTTGCGTACGTCATTAGCGACGATTGCGTAACGGTCAGCCAGTTCTTTCAGGTGATCCTGAACGTTGTGGATGTCCAGCGGGTAACTTTTCAGCGGGGTTTTGCTGTTGATAACTTGAGTGGTCCCCAGAGCTACACCGCCCAGCTGCACGGCACGTTCTGCCATGGTATCCAGATGATCGATCAGTGCGGTGCGGAAGCCATCCAGCATTTCATGTACGGCAATGAAGTTAGCGCCGCGCATGTTCCAGTGCGCTTGTTTGGTAATCAAAGAAAGATCAATAAACTGGATAACCTGGCGATTCAGCAACTCTACTGTTGCTTTTTTCTCGCTGTCGGAGACATCGTTGCGGGTATAAAGCAGATTGGTCGCTTTTGATTTAACTAATTTAGCGGTACTCATAATTTCATATCCTCTTGATGTTATGTCCCAGTAATTAACGAGACTAAGTATAGCACCGGCTATGTGTTCCGCTATTCTGGCTGTTCCTATCACACTAATAGTGGTAACAAGCGTGAAAAACAAAACTAATAAAGATTCAATGAGTTAGATATATTGATAAGAACAATTCTTATTTATCTGCTCGCCAGGAATTTTCGGAATAAATATGCTTTTGCATAATTCGATATATAAAGACGGTGTAGAGGAAAAGTAGCGAGAAATTCTGCATGGTTATGCATAACCATACAGAAATGTAAATTTAATTAATGTCTAATTCTTTTATTTTGCTCTCTTTGCGTACTGTCAGCGTAGACCCCATTGAAGCGGCGATGATAGCGCCGAGCGCCAGCAGCTGTATGGGGGTCAGTGTTTCTCCGAGGAAAATCATCCCGGAAACGGCAGCCAGCGCCGGTTCCATGCTCATCAGCGTACCAAATGTCCGTGTTGGCAAACGGGTGAGGGCAATCATTTCCAGCGAATAAGGCAGAGCGGTCGAGAGAATAGCGACAGCCAGACCCAATGGAATAACCGACCAGTGCCAGAGTGCTTCACCAGCCTGAAGCGCTCCAATTGGCACGAAAATTAACGCTGCAATCAACGAACCAATTGCCACCGTCGCAGGGCCATGTTCCGCTCCTGCGCGTTGCCCACTTAAAATGTAGTTCCTAATGCCAGACGCAGCGCAGTGACACCCGGTGCGCCCACCAGAGGAAAAAGTGACTTAGCTAACGAGGCTCCACCCTGAATAGACGCCATGGCAACGAGCAATATGACTATTGGTAACCAGACCGGCATTTTACGTAATGAACCAGGCATCCTTTCTCCCACAAATATCTAGACTTAAGTAAAGCGTGGAGTGTACTGGATATACCCAATGCTGGTTGAGCATTTGTTGAAAAAATTTTCCCCCGTTTTGACTAAAATGCGCCAGGATTGATGGAATCATTAGTCTGGTGATTAGGAATAATCTGGATGAATGACAGGGAAAACATGCGTAATACTTACGCAGTTCTCTGAAAAAGTGATTTAAATTTAGATGGATAGCGGTGTATGGAAACGTTCTGTTACATGAAATGGCCCGTTAGACATCACAAATCGCGAAGAGTTTCCCATTAATTTTTGATATATTTAAAACTTAGGACTTATTTGAATCACATTTGAGGTGGTTATGAAAAAAATTGCATGTCTTTCAGCACTGGCCGCAGTTCTGGCTTTCACCGCAGGTACTTCCGTAGCTGCGACTTCTACCGTAACTGGCGGTTACGCACAGAGCGACGCTCAGGGCCAAATGAACAAAATGGGCGGTTTCAACCTGAAATACCGCTATGAAGAAGACAACAGCCCGCTGGGTGTGATCGGTTCTTTCACTTACACCGAGAAAAGCCGTACTGCAAGCTCTGGTGACTACAACAAAAACCAGTACTACGGCATCACTGCTGGTCCGGCTTACCGCATTAACGACTGGGCAAGCATCTACGGTGTAGTGGGTGTGGGTTATGGTAAATTCCAGACCACTGAATACCCGACCTACAAACACGACACCAGCGACTACGGTTTCTCCTACGGTGCTGGTCTGCAGTTCAACCCGATGGAAAACGTTGCTCTGGACTTCTCTTACGAGCAGAGCCGTATTCGTAGCGTTGACGTAGGCACCTGGATTGCCGGTGTTGGTTACCGCTTCTAATCACTTTGGTGATATAAAAAATCCGCCTCTCGGGGCGGATTTTTGTTTTTAAGGTTTCGGGTCGAAAATATCGGTTCCGAGATGGTTGTAATCCACCTTCTGTAACTGGAAGTTGGTGATGTATATCGGCCCGGCTTTCTTCTCAGATATAAACGGGTATTTGATATTTATTTCCTTCGCTTTAATTCCCGTCCACTGCGAGAAAAAGCCTAAGAAGTCATTGGCTGAGCGGCGGGCTTTAATCACCCGATGCGCTTTATCGCCGCTGGAAATGACCATAAAAGGCACCTGGAAATTTTGCTGATATTTATCATCATGGGCAAGGTATTGCACGTCTTTGCCGCGCTCTTTAAAGGCCAGACCGTGGTCAGAAAAGTAAACCAGAGAGAAGCTACTGCCGCTGTTGCGTAACTGATCGTACAGCTTGCGCAGTAAATCGTCCGTTTGCGTCATGGTATAGAGATAGCACGACGTTTCTTTCGATTGCACAAAGGTTTCGTATTTGCCTTGTGTCCTGTCGCAGGCCTGCGGATGCGAGCCCATCAGATGCAGAACAATCAGCTGCGGTTGCGAGTGCTCTTGCGCCAGCACTTGAGCGGTCATATCCAGTAACGCTTCGTCTTTCGTGTTTTTATCTGCTTCAAAATTACCTTCTTTCAGGAAGTACACTTCATCTGCACGTTTGGCGATGCTGGCGATAGCAGTATCGTATTCGCCGATTTGGCCCTGGTTGGAAAACCACCAGGTCTGGAAGCCCGCGCGATTTGCCAGGGTGACAAAGTTACCCTGAAACTGTGGTTTGCCATCGACTACGCGATTGAGCGTTAAGCCAAGCGATTTCTGCGTAGAGCCACTGGCGGCAATGTAGTCAGCAAATATCAAACCGTTAACGCTGCTGGCAAACGGGGTATTGTCCCAGTGACCGCCAAAGGCACCGAGGGCATCGCGACGCGCGCTTTCACCGATCACTACCACATAGGTCTGATACTTCGGCTTAACGGCAGTGACCGTCCAGGTATCTTTCATTCCGGAAAGTTTTGCCATCCGTTCTTGCTCTTCAATCACCTCGTTATTATTGACGATGACATCCTTAGCAAAACGAAATACCGGATAGCCAGTATCTTTCAGTTTAAATACGCCACCCCAGGCCAGGTTTTGCACGGGAGCAACAAAAAATGTCGCCACACTGAATACCAGACACAGGCTGTCGAAGGTATTCCAGCGCGCTTTTTCATTCTCTTTTTTTCGCCTGATTGCTATTACGCCGAGCGCAAAAATAAATAAGCCGACCAGGTAGCTGTACCACGGAAAAATCGTCAGGATTTCGGTCGACTCTTCCATATTGGTGGAGTGCAATGCCAGCAATGTATTGAAATTAGGCGCGCCGTAGGCCTGAGCAAAAGGGAAATAACAAACCGCCACCAGCGAACTGACACCGACCAGAACTTTTTGTACGCGAGGCAATGTTCGCCATAGCAAAAGCAAAATAGCCGTAAACGCAGCGGTGTAGAGCAAACTGAAGGGGTAACCTAAGCCGAGGTTAATTAATAGCGACTGTAAAAAGTAGAACGCAGTCCACGGGCTAAATACCCGGCTACGGGTAACAAGCGATTCTTTGAGGGTTAAATTCATATGCCACTATCGTAACAAACGCCATGTGCTTACCCTGGCGTCAAGGGTCAATACCTGCAAGAGTGCGTGAAGAGGGGAAAGGGGTCCGCATCCGCGAGCCGCAATATACGCAGGGCAGCAAGAAGATAGAGCGAGCCGCCGTTCAGGTCAACTACTGACGAACAAATCTTTTGCGAAGGGGATTGCAAATCCGACAAAAAGTGGGTTTTTTCAGACCAAAACGCGTTATGCCTGCATAAAAGCAGGAGTGAAGCGGCGTACCGCGACGCCGCTATTTATCTGAAGGTTTATCTTGCTGCGGTTTGTTGTTGACCATATCGCACAACATAGAGAGCAGCATTAACCGTACTTTAAAGGGAGAATGACTAAACACGCGCATACACCTCTTGAACTCATTCATAAGACATCCTGACTTGCTAATCCCGTCGATCCTTGAGGGATGATTGCATTACATACAGATATAGCACAGGCTATATTATATAGCTATTGCTAAAACGTTAATTTTTTGTACCTTCGCAACTCTGGTTTACAATGTGCGCACGAAATGAGAACGCTATGTATGCGTCACCATAATGAGGAAGCACAATGAGTCGTCGCGCAGGTACGCCAACAGCAAAAAAAGTGACGCAGTTAGTGAACGTGGAAGAGCACGTTGAAGGGTTCCGCCAGGTCAGAGAGGCGCATCGGCGCGAGCTTATTGATGATTACGTTGAGCTGATTTCTGACTTGATCAGGGAAGTGGGGGAAGCTCGTCAGGTGGACATGGCTGCTCGTCTGGGAGTTTCGCAACCGACGGTGGCTAAAATGCTTAAGCGGCTGGCAACCATGGGGCTGATTGAAATGATCCCCTGGCGTGGCGTGTTTTTAACGGCAGAAGGAGAGAAGCTGGCGCAGGAAAGCCGCGTGCGACATCAGATAGTCGAAAATTTCTTGTTGGTGTTGGGCGTCAGTCCGGAAATCGCCCGTCGCGACGCGGAAGGCATGGAGCACCATGTTAGTGAAGAGACGCTCGACGCTTTTCGTTTGTTTACCCAGAAACACGGTGCCAAATGAGCCTGCCTTTTTTACGCACGCTGCAAGGCGATCGTTTTTTTCAGTTATTAATTCTTGTTGGTATCGGATTAAGCTTTTTCGTGCCCTTTGCACCGAAATCCTGGCCTGCTGCTATCGATTGGCACACCATCATCACCTTAAGCGGCCTGATGCTGCTGACCAAAGGTGTGGAGTTAAGCGGTTATTTTGATGTGCTGGGGCGCAAAATGGTGCGCCGCTTTGCTACGGAGCGTCGGCTGGCGATGTTTATGGTGCTGGCGGCGGCGCTGCTTTCTACCTTTCTGACCAACGATGTCGCGCTGTTTATTGTTGTTCCGCTGACTATCACGCTAAAAAGACTGTGTGAGATCCCGGTTAATCGGCTGATTATTTTTGAGGCGCTGGCAGTCAACGCTGGTTCGCTACTGACGCCAATTGGCAACCCGCAAAATATTCTTATCTGGGGACGTTCTGGTCTTTCGTTTGCCGGATTTATTGCCCAAATGGCACCGCTGGCTGGCGCAATGATGCTGACACTCCTGCTGTTGTGCTGGTGTTGTTTCCCTGGAAAGGCGCTGCAATACCATACGGGGGTGCAAACACCGGAGTGGAAACCGCGGCTGGTGTGGAATTGTCTGGGGCTGTATATTGTCTTTCTGACGGCGCTGGAGTTCAAACAAGAGCTGTGGGGACTGGTGATTGTGGCGGCGGGCTTTGTGCTGCTGGCGCGTCGCGTGGTGTTGAGTGTGGACTGGACGTTGCTGCTGGTGTTTATGGCGATGTTTATCGACGTCCATTTACTGACCCAGCTTCCAGCGTTGCAAGGCGTGTTGGGTAACGTGAGTCATTTATCTGAACCCGGGTTATGGTTAACGGCAGTCGGTTTATCGCAGGTGATCAGTAACGTGCCGAGTACCATTTTGCTGCTCAATTATGTACCTCCGTCTTTATTACTGGCATGGGCGGTAAACGTGGGGGGCTTTGGTTTATTACCAGGATCGCTGGCAAATTTGATTGCGCTACGTATGGCGAACGATCGCCGCATCTGGTGGCGTTTCCATCTCTATTCAATACCGATGCTGTTGTGGGCGGCGCTGGTGGGATACGTTTTGTTAGTTATGATCCCGGCCTGGTAAGGTCTGGCAAATAAAAAAGGCGGATTATGAGTCCGCCTTTGTTTTACGTTTTGACGATTAATTCAGGCGAACCGGCATCCCGGAACGATTTTTGATCGCTTCATCAAGAACAACCTGGTCAACATCTGGCTGACCGGTCACTGTCTGCACGCTCTTCGTCAGGGTAATTGGCACGATTTCCTGACCTTCAAACTGGGCTTCGGTGGTAGACAGCGGGTTATGGACTTCAATATAACGGCTGCCGTCTGGCTCGGTGGTCGCTTTTACCGGCTCATCAATAAACTGTACGCGGGTACCGACCGGTACTTTCTCGAACAGGAATTTGATGTCTTCGTTACGCAGACGCACACAACCATGACTTACACGCAGGCCGATACCGAAGTTGGCGTTGGTGCCATGGATAGCATACAGGCGACCGATGTAGAGTGCATACAGACCCATCGGGTTATCCGGACCTGCCGGAACGACAGCCGGTAGCGGTTCGCCCGCAGCGCGGTACTCTGCGTGCATTTTGGCGGTCGGCGTCCAGGTCGGGCCTGCTTTCTTATGCTCAACTTTGGTGGTCCAGTTGATAGGCGTATCTTTGCCTAACTGACCAATGCCGATCGGCAGCACGATAACGGTGTTGGTCCCTTTCGGATAGTAATACAGACGCATCTCTGCACTGTTAATGACGATGCCTTCATGAACGGTATCCGGCAGGATCAGCTGCTGCGGAATGTTCAGTACAGTACCGCCTTTCGGCAGGAAGGTATCCACACCCGGGTTCGCTTCCATCATATTGGAAAGCCCCATCTGGTACTCCGCGGCAAAATACTCCAGCGGCTGAGTGTTACCTTCAGGAATGGTGATCACCTGATTCTGACCAACCAGGCGACTCCCGTCGGTTGGCAGAGGATAAGTTACCGCAGAGGCGGTACTGCAAAAGCCGACAACAGCGAAGGCCGCTGCGAATAATGTTTTCAATTTCATATTCATGTTAAGCGAGATTTTGTGCCTGGCAGGCCATTGGGTTGAGAATATTAGAGTATTGGAAGCGCATTATAAGTTCATTCCAGCTCACAGTGAAATCAGATGTGTACGAAATCACATTTTTTGCCTTTGGCTTGAGTGTAGACCTTAAGCGAGGAGCAGGATCTTCTTTCAGACTTATGGCATAATGCGCGGTTTGTCATATCTCTTTTCAGGATACGCCTGTGTTAGTTTCCAGTAACGTCACCATGCAGTTCGGCAGTAAGCCGTTGTTTGAAAACATTTCCGTCAAATTCGGCGGCGGCAACCGTTACGGCCTGATTGGCGCGAACGGTAGTGGTAAATCCACCTTTATGAAGATTCTCGGCGGCGACCTTGAGCCGACGCTGGGTAACGTTTCCCTCGATCCCAACGAGCGCATTGGTAAGCTGCGTCAGGATCAGTTTGCCTTTGAAGAGTTCACTGTGCTGGATACGGTGATCATGGGGCATAAAGAGTTGTGGGAAGTGAAGCAGGAGCGCGACCGCATCTATGCTTTGCCGGAAATGAGTGAAGAAGACGGCTATAAAGTGGCCGATCTGGAAGTGAAATACGGCGAAATGGACGGTTACTCTGCGGAAGCTCGCGCCGGTGAACTGTTGCTTGGCGTGGGAATTCCAGTGGAACAGCACTACGGCCCGATGAGTGAAGTAGCTCCTGGCTGGAAGCTGCGTGTGCTTCTGGCGCAGGCGCTGTTTGCTGAGCCGGATATTCTCCTGCTCGACGAACCGACCAACAACCTCGACATCGATACCATTCGCTGGCTGGAACAGGTGCTGAACGAGCGTGACAGCACCATGATCATCATCTCGCACGACCGTCACTTCCTTAACATGGTCTGTACCCACATGGCGGATCTGGATTACGGCGAGCTGCGCGTTTATCCGGGTAACTACGATGAGTACATGACGGCGGCGACCCAGGCGCGTGAACGTCTGCTGGCCGATAACGCCAAGAAGAAAGCGCAGATTGCTGAGTTGCAATCTTTCGTTAGCCGCTTTAGCGCCAACGCCTCGAAATCTCGCCAGGCAACTTCGCGCGCGCGCCAGATTGATAAAATCAAACTGGAAGAGGTGAAAGCCTCCAGCCGTCAGAACCCGTTCATCCGTTTTGAACAGGATAAGAAACTGTTCCGTAACGCGCTGGAAGTGGAAGGTCTGACCAAAGGGTTTGATAACGGTCCACTGTTTAAAAATCTCAACCTGCTGCTGGAGGTCGGTGAAAAACTTGCGGTACTGGGTACCAACGGCGTCGGTAAATCAACGCTGCTGAAAACGCTGGTGGGCGATCTGCAACCGGACAGCGGCACCGTAAAATGGTCTGAAAACGCGCGCATTGGTTACTACGCCCAGGACCACGAATATGAGTTTGAAAATGATCTGACCGTGTTCGAATGGATGAGTCAGTGGAAGCAGGAAGGCGATGACGAGCAGGCGGTACGCAGCATTCTCGGTCGTTTGCTGTTCAGCCAGGACGACATCAAAAAGCCAGCTAAAGTGCTTTCCGGTGGGGAAAAAGGGCGGATGCTGTTTGGTAAGTTAATGATGCAGAAGCCGAACATTCTGATCATGGACGAACCGACCAACCACCTGGATATGGAATCCATCGAGTCACTGAACATGGCGCTGGAACTGTATCAGGGCACGCTGATCTTTGTTTCACACGACCGTGAGTTCGTAAGCTCCCTGGCGACCCGCATTCTGGAAATCACCCCGGAACGCGTGATCGACTTTAGCGGTAATTACGAAGATTACCTGCGTAGTAAAGGGATCGAGTAAGTGATTATCCGTCACCCCGATACTGTCGGGGTGACGACGGCTGATGATAAATGCAAAATAGCCTGATGCGCTACGCTTATCAGGCCTACGCAGTACCTGTAATATATTGAATCTGCAGGACTTTGTAGGCCGGATAAGGCATTAACGCCGCATCAGGCATTAAGAAAGCGCACTTGTCAGCAATCTGAGTAACGTCGAATCGATTTTCTTAATCCCACATCAATTCACTTCCATTAACTCTCAAACATCCATGCCCAACGCTCGCTTACCGTGAATGTTGAGGTCGGCAAGCGTAAAGCGTCCTTCCCAGTTTGTTTCATAGTCCTCGCGCGGGAAGTCGCCCGGCGATGCGCCTTTTTCCAGTGCGGCCTTCACCTTGTGCGCGTAGGCAAGATTTTTCTCGCACATCGGTGCCGCAGGAATGTACATCACGTTGCCCCTGTTGATTTTCAACGGGGGCAACGGAATGGATGACGTCGCAGTGCCACCAGACGGAGTCTCCGGCCTCGAGTTTTGGAATGCTGGTTAACGCCTCAATTAACAGTGGATGCCATTGCTCTGATACCGGCAACACTCTTCCGGGCGCTACGCCGCACAGTTCATCCTCCGGCACATCATCAAGCAGCGGACGTAACAGTACGTACGCCATGGCTTCAGGAATGGGCACGACGTGCAGCAACCCCTGACCAGGCAGCATATCCGAGAGCGCAGTCCAGCCCTGGAATGTCCGAAACACGGAACATTTGGTGGTGTTGTCCACCGTGTACTCTTCAACTTCCGTACGATGTGCCGCATGCCAGGGATCGTATTTCGCCAGATTGTCATTAAAGACGTTGGCGAAAACGTGCTGATACGCTGGAAGCAGCCAGCGTTCCAGCGCCCCGGAGTCGGTATGCGCTCCAAGACCTTTGGAGGTCGTTCCGGGCGGAAGGCGGCGGATACGGTCAGGGTAGATGACGCTCACATCCGGGTTAAACCATTGCTTTCCATCACTTTCAAATGTCCACAGACGATTGAGAAACGACTGCGCATTCGCCATTTCTTCACTCTGGCGGGCCTGCATTTGCGCCTGCGACCAGTAGATGGGGTAAATCTCGGGACGTGAAGCGCTGAGCGTCCCGAAGAAATTATCGCCGGGGCCTTTGTAGACCTCGTCAAAGCGGTTGCGGTTCAGATAGTCCAGCATCGACTGATCCCAGCCTAGCGCTTGTTCGCGGGGGAAATGGCCTTTTATCACCGCACAACCGCGACGTTTAATCTGTTCGCGCTGCTCTGCAGTAACATGACCTGCTTTGATATCGGCATAAGACAGCACCGGCCAGACGGCATCGCCCTGTGCTTTGAGTGCGTTGATTTCAGCCACTCGCGTGGCAATGTCATCGCTTAGCTGATTAAAGATCTGCTGGACATCGCCAAGCTGCGCCCGCAGCGCGTGCTTCATCTGACGGATAGCTGCTTTGTGATCGGCAGGCAATGTGTCGCTGGTAAAAGTAGAAGCCATAACCACCTCGCATTAACTTTCATTCGAAACTATGATGATTTGCATGTGACAATACAAGTTATAAATAAGTTAATGCAAGTTTAATGATTTGATGTGATGTACAGGATGTAAAAAGAAGGGAAAACCGGAGCGCATGGCTCCGGTAGAGAGGTCAGCTGTTAAAAGGGGATGTGTTATCCAGCACAGCCTGAATCACATTCAGCGCGCCTTCATGATTATTATCATCGGTAGCGTAACGGGCGATTTGTTTAATGTTTTCCGCAGCATTGCCCATCGCAAAGGAATAACGCGCCATTTTCAGCATCTCCGCATCGTTACCGCTGTCGCCAATCGCTACCACATTTTGCGGTGACAGATCCCAGCGTTTCAGTAACCGCGAAATACCGTTTGCTTTATGTAGACCGGGAATAATCAGGTCGATAAAGCCAAAACCACTGGTGACGGGTTTCATAATGCCATCCAGCGCTATGTGTAGTTTGTCGATCACTAACGGGATTTGTTCATCCGGCAGGTTGAGCGAAAACTTGAACAGTACGTCGTCAATCTCCTGATAATCTTTTACAGGTTTCAGGCGATGGTAGTGTTTTGCCATCAGTGCGACAAATGCTTCGGGGGCATTTTCGCTGACATATGCACTTTGCAGACCGCAGGCGACAAAATTGAGTTGCTTATCTTTTAGCAACTCGCCAATAACAATCCGCGATTCATGTCGGGTCAGTTCGCCGTGGAACAGTTGCTTGCCATGTTCGTAAACCAGTGCGCCGTTTTCCGCGACAAAAGAGATCTCATCCTTTAGCTCAGGAAAGAACGAAATAAGCTGGTAATACTGATTACCGCTGGCGACAACGAACTTAATGCCGCGCTTTTTCAGTTCCTGATATTGCGCCATAAAACGTGGTTGGTTGTACGTTTTGGCGTCGTTAAGAAAAGTACCGTCCATATCTGTGACGATAACTTTTACGCTCATAGGTGTGCTCCTGGCTCGAAAATGAAACCGTAACAGTGTAATAACAATGTGACGCAGAGCACAAATTATATTTCGAATGAAAGTAAGGATGAAATTGATGATGTGAATGATTTAGCCCGGCGACGCCGCAGCCGGGCCGAAGAGATTACAGCATATGTTCAGTACGGGCGATGATATCGTCCTGAGCGTCTGGAGAGAGCGCGGTGAAGAAGGCGGAATAACCCGCGACACGCACTACCAGATCGCGGTACTGATCCGGATGTTTTTTCGCCTCCAGCAGCGTTTCGCGGGAAACGATGTTGTACTGAATATGCCAGCCTTTATGCACTTCAAAGAAGGTACGCAGCAGGATCATCAGTTTCTGCTTGTCAGATTCGTTCTCCAGCGTTGCCGGATTCAGTTTCTGGTTGAGCAACACGCCGCCGAGAATCGCTGCCGTAGGCAGTTTACCCACTGAGCCAATGACCGCAGTAGGGCCGAGATGGTCAGTACCAGAGGCCGGACTAGCGCCTTCTGCCAGCGGGGTGTGGGCTTTACGCCCGTCCGGCGTTGCCATAGTTTGCGCGCCAAACGGTACGTTAGCGGAGATAGACGACGTACCCGCGTAATAGTTGCCGCCAACCGGACCACGACCGTAGCGTGGGTTATGGTACTGTTTCAGTTCGTCGATATAGGTCTGATAAGCGCGAGCCAGCAGCGTATCGACGGTATCATCGTCGTTGCCGTACTTCGGCGCACCGTTAATCAGCCGCTGACGCAGTTGCTCATGAGTCAGGCCATCGAAGTCATCCGCCAGTGCGGCAGCCAGCTGTTGCTGACCAATCGCGCCCTGTTCAAACACCAGTTTCTTCACTGCCGCCAGGCTGTTGCCGAGGTTGGCAATACCGACCTGCAGGCCAGAAACCCAGTCATATTTCGCGCCGCCTTGCTTGATACTTTTCGCTCGCTCAATACAGTCATCCACCAGCGCCGAGCAGAGAATATCGTGCACGTTCTCTTCCAGCATGGTGTCGACGACATATTCGATTTCGATTGATTTACGCGTGTAGTAACGGATTTGCGTATCCCACGCGTCCATCACTTCATCGAAGTTGTTGAAGTTACCTGCCGACAACGCTTTTTCTTGTGGCAGGAACACTTTGCCGCTGGTGGCATCACGCCCGCCTTCCAGCGCCGCCAGCATCACGCGGGCGAAGTTGATAAAGCTCATGCCGGTACAGCGATAGCCCCATTTGCCACCGACGGCGGTTTCTATACAACCAATCGCTGCGTAGTCATAAGCGTCCTGCGGTTCAATACCGAGTTTAATAAATTCCGGGATCACGATTTCGTCGTTGTTGAATGCCGGCATCCCGAAGCCGCAGCGGATCACCTGTACGCAGGCGTCGAGGAAATCGTTACTCATTCCTGCATGGTAACGCACGCTGAGGTTAGGCTGAGTGGAACGCAGGCGACCGCAGGATTCGAGGATCGCGTAAGAGAGTGGATTCACCGCGTCCATTGGTTGACCATCAACCAGATTTTGTCCGCCAATGGTGACGTTCTGATACAGCGGACTTCCCGCAGAGGCTTTTGAGTGGGAGCCGGAGCGGATTTTGTTCACTTCCAGCAATTTCAACCAGCAGCTATGCAGCAATTCGATGGCGTGTTCGCGATCCAGCGTCTGGTTCAGTTCAACGTCGCGGCGATAGTACGGGTAGAGATACTGATCCATACGACCAAACGACACCGAGTGACCGTTAGATTCAATCTGCAAAATCAACTGGATGAAGTAACACAGTTGCAGCGCCTGCCAGAAAGTCTGCGGCGGCTGGTGGGCGATAAGATCGCAGTTTTCTGCCATCGCCAGCAGTTCATCGCGACGGCTTTCGCGGGTTTCGGTCGCGGCCATTGCACGCGCCAGGGCAGCGAAACGTTCAATGTGTTCACTGACTGCCACCAGCACGATATCAATCGCTTTCAGGAACTGTTCGCCGTGCAAATCTTCCAGCACTGTCAGATTGATGCGCGAGCGACGTTCCGCTACTTTCTCACGCAGACCATCAAGCCCTTTTTCCAGCAGCAGCGGGAAATTGACCGCCAGGTGCGCATCGCCGGAGGTCATATTGCCTTCCGCTTTAATGATGCCGGTCGCCAGCAGACCTTTTTGCTCATCGGTAAATATGCCATAGCAGCGATCCTGTACCGTCTGACCGCGCCACCACGGGCACACTTCATGCAGAACACGTTTGTTCTCTTCGCTCACCGCAAAGCCAGCACCGGGACGATCTGCCAGATCATCAATCTCTTTTTCGATCCACGAGACAGTATATTCCGGGAAGATCGGCGCGGCGCGAACTTCGCTTGCCTGGTTGCCAATGATCAACTCATCGTGTTTGATCCAGATGGTGCGATTCGCCAGGTGATGCGCCAGTGCCAGCGCGCGACGTACCGGGATCGGCTTATCGAGATGTTGTTGATACATCTCGGTATAGTGCTGCGCGCGCTCGGTACAGACTGGCGGTTTCACAATATGCACCAGCGCATTTTTGTGCGCTTTAATGCGGTCGCTGAGCGTGTCCAGTTTCAGTGTGGTCATGGTTGTTATCCTCGTAAGGTCGCGGTTAACCCTTTCTGGCAGGCATACTGCTGGGCAAAATCGAGCAGCTCTGGCGCATCAAGCGGTTTTTCCGGGGCGTCATAGGGCAGATTAAGTAAGTGATATTTGTTGATGCCCAGCGTGTGGTAGGGCAGAAAATGAATTTCGCCAACGTGCAGCTCGTCGGCGGCAAAATCGGTAATGGCTTTTACAGAGGTTTCGTCGGCATTAAAGCCCTGAATCAGCGGCACGCGGATAATGATTTTTTTGCCCGCTGCGGCGAGTTTTTTCAGGTTATCCAGCACCCTGGCGGCGTTACCGTCGGTCCACTGTTTAAACGGCGCGTCGGCAACGTGTTTTAAATCGGCAAGAAACAGATCGATATAGGGCAGAGAAGGGGCGATATATTTCCACGGCACATGCAGACAGGTTTCTACCGCAGTATGAATGCCTGCCTCGTGGCAGGCTTGCAGCAGCGCCGTCGCCATTTCCGGCTGCATGAAGGGTTCACCACCCGAAAGCGTTAAGCCGCCGCCGCTGCGATCGTAAAACGGTTTATCGCGCAGAACGGTCGCCATGATCTCCTCAACGCTTTTCACTTCACCACACACGGTTAACGCCTGTGTCGGACAGCAGTCGGTTAACGCCGTCAGATGCTCCGGGGTTAACTTTTCCCGATGAATAAGCAAACCATTCAGCGCGCGCTCAATCACTTCCGGCGCGGCCTTAGCGCACAGCTCGCAGCCTTCCAGACACAGTCGTGCGTCATACAGCAGATCCTGCGTACGGGCGCGGCTTTCCGGGTTCTGACACCAGCGGCAGCCCAGCGAACAGCCTTTAAGAAATACGACCGTGCGGATACCGGGGCCATCATGGGTCGAGTAGCGCTGAATATTGAAAATCATAGTTGCCTCTCTGTTTCGTTCAAATATTAAAATACTTTCGAATGAAAGTTAGATTGATGTGCGTCAACTGTTCAGAGAGTTTTCCCGTGATAGTCTACATTCAGACAAAAAGTACATTTTGAGGATGGTTATGGAACTGTATCTGGATACTTCAGACGTTGTTGCGGTGAAGGCGCTGTCACGTATTTTTCCGCTGGCGGGTGTGACCACTAACCCAAGCATTATCGCCGCGGGTAAAAAACCGCTGGATGTTGTGCTTCCGCAACTTCATGAAGCGATGGGCGGTCAGGGGCGTCTGTTTGCCCAGGTAATGGCTACCACTGCTGAAGGGATGGTGAATGACGCGCTTAAGCTGCGTTCTATTATTGCGGATATCGTGGTGAAAGTTCCGGTGACAGCCGAGGGGCTGGCAGCGATTAAGATGTTAAAAGCGGAAGGGATTCCGACGCTGGGAACCGCGGTATATGGCGCGGCACAAGGGCTGCTGTCGGCGCTGGCAGGTGCGGAATATGTTGCGCCTTACGTTAATCGTATTGATGCTCAGGGCGGTAGCGGCATTCAGACTGTGACCGACTTACACCAGTTATTGAAAATGCATGCGCCGCAGGCGAAAGTGCTGGCAGCGAGTTTCAAAACCCCGCGTCAGGCGCTGGACTGCTTACTGGCAGGATGTGAATCAATTACTCTGCCACTGGATGTGGCACAACAGATGATTAGCTATCCGGCGGTGGAAGCCGCTGTGGCGAAGTTTGAGCAGGACTGGCAGGGAGCGTTTGGCAGAACGTCGATTTAACCGGACGTTCTGCATCCTCATAAATTGCTGATGACGTGGCGGAGTGCACCGATGCCTGCCGCGCTTGGAAATCTGTGCCCGAACCGTAGGCCAGATAAGGCGTTCACGCCGCATCTGGCGTCTGGAGCAAATGCCTGATACGACGCTTGTCGCGTCTTATCAGGCCTGGAGGTGGCAATTACTGCCCGCACACCTCACACCCCGGATTGCGCATCAGTTTCATTTCGCGAAACTGACAGGTCATCGCATCGTACATGACGATTTTCCCGCTGGCCGGTTTGCCATAACCTGCCAGCAGTTTGATCGCTTCCATTGCCTGCAACGAACCAATTACGCCGATCAACGGTGCCATCACGCCTGCTTCTACGCAGGTTAACGCGTTCTCGCCAAACAAACGGCTAAGGCAGCGATAGCACGGTTCGCCGTCCTGATAAGTGAAGACCGTGATTTGCCCTTCCATACGAATTGCCGCGCCGGAAACCAGCGGCACCTTCGCGGCAAAACAGCCTGCGTTCAGTTGATTACGTACCGCAACGTTATCCGTACAGTCGAGCACCAGATCGTGTTCAGCAATCAATGCTGCAAGTTCTGCGTCATCTAGCAGTGCATTGACTGGCGTAATCGCGATATGTGGGTTGATCCGCGTCAGGGCGTCACGGGCGGATTCCACCTTCGGTTGCCCGACCGTGGCATCACTGTGCAGTGTCTGGCGTTGCAGATTCGAGAGCGAAACCGTGTCGAAGTCGAGCAGCGTCAGGTTGCCGACACCGGCGCTTGCCAGATACTGCGAAGCTGCGCAGCCGAGTCCACCGAGGCCGACTACCAGCACACGAGAATCTTTTAGCGCCTCCTGACCGTCAAAATCAAAACCGCGCAGAATGATTTGCCGGTTGTAGCGCAGCATCTCCTGATCGCTGAGTTCCGCCATTACAGGCCTCCGAACAACGCGTTAAACGGTTCTACTTCCACCCATTCGCCCACGTCCACATTGCCGCGATCGCGTTCCAGCACGATAAAGCAGTTGCCGAGACTAAAGGAGCTAAATATATGTGAACCCTGATGTCCGGTGGTCGTCACTTCAAGTTCACCGTCGGCGTTGCGTTGCAGCACGCCGCGCTGGAAATCAAGACGTCCTGGCGTTTTTTTCAGGCGGGACGCTGTGCGTACGCGCTGGCGCGCGGGCAGGCCGCTGGCGGTGTTGCCGCTTAGTTTTGCCAGCAAAGGCTGTACCAGTTGATAGAAGGTCAGCGTCGCTGAAACCGGGTTGCCCGGCAGGCCGCAGAACCAGCTATTGCTGAGTTTACCGAACGCGAACGGTTTACCTGGTTTAATCGCCAGCTTCCAGAAGGCGATCTCCCCCAGCTCTTCAAGAATTGTTTTGGTGTAATCCGCTTCACCCACTGAAACACCGCCGGAACTGATCACTACATCCGCCTGGCTGTCGGCTTCAATAAATGCGGCGCGCAGGGCATGTGGATCGTCGCGGATAATCCCTAAGTTGATTACCTCGCAACCCAGCTGTTCTAACATCAGGTGTACGGCGAGACGGTTGGTGTCGTAGATTTGGCCGTCGCCCAGCGGCTGACCGGGCAACTGGAGTTCATCACCGGTAGAAAAAAGCGCTACACGCACTTTACGAATCACCGGAACTTCGGCAATCCCCAGTGAAGCAATTACTGGCAGCTCTGCGGTAGTCAGGCGAGTTCCCGCCGGGAAAACAACCGCACCTGCAGAGATATCTTCACCGCGACGGCGAATATTTTGCCCGCTACGCACTTCAGCAGTAAAACGCACGCCATTGTCCGTTTGTTCAGTCTGCTCCTGCATCACCACCGCTTCGCAGCCTTCCGGCACCGGCGCACCGGTCATAATACGAATGCAGGTACCCGCAGGCCATTCACCATGGTATGGCTGACCGGCAAAGGATTTACCGGCAACGGGCAGCGGTTGCCCGGAGGCAATATCGGCTAAACGCACCGCGTAGCCGTCCATAGCGGAGTTATCAAACCCCGGGACATCCAGTGGCGAAACGACATCGCTCGCCAGAATACGACCAAAACACTGAACCAGTGGCAGCGTTTCCTGGGTGGTCAGTGGGGTAACGCGAGAAAGCATCTCATTAAGCGCGGTGTCGAGCGACATCAATCCGGTGGTAAATTCCATGAAAACACTCCTGCGGAGGCAAAATCGAATTTGCCTATTATGTCAGAAAAACGCCATAGACTGTATGCCACCTCGGGCGTAGCGTTGGCTCCTGCCTTTACATGCCATATCCATCTTTCTATATTCAAAAATTGAATGAGTAACTCATAAAAATTCTGATATTTATAGCAAAAGTGGCGAGCCACCCTTAATGGACGAATACTATGGGCAAAGCAGTCATTGCAATTCATGGTGGCGCAGGTGCAATTAGCCGCGCGCAGATGAGTCTGCAACAGGAATTACGCTACATCGAGGCGTTGTCTGCCATTGTTGAAACCGGGCAGAAAATGCTGGAAGCCGGCGAAAGTGCGCTGGATGTGGTGACGGAAGCGGTGCGTCTGCTGGAAGAGTGTCCACTGTTTAACGCCGGAATTGGCGCTGTCTTTACGCGTGATGAAACCCATGAACTGGACGCCTGTGTGATGGATGGTAACACCCTGAAAGCCGGTGCGGTGGCGGGCGTTAGTCATCTGCGTAATCCGGTTCTTGCCGCCCGGCTGGTGATGGAGCAAAGCCCGCATGTGATGATGATTGGCGAAGGGGCAGAAAATTTTGCGTTTGCTCATGGCATGGAGCGCGTCTCACCGGAGATTTTCTCCACGCCTTTGCGTTATGAACAACTACTGGCAGCGCGCGAGGAAGGGGCAACAGTCCTCGACCATAGCGGTGCGCCACTGGATGAAAAACAGAAAATGGGCACCGTGGGGGCCGTGGCGTTGGATTTAGACGGCAATCTGGCGGCAGCCACGTCCACAGGCGGAATGACCAATAAATTACCCGGACGAGTTGGCGATAGTCCCTTAGTGGGTGCCGGATGCTACGCCAATAACGCCAGTGTGGCGGTTTCTTGTACCGGCACAGGCGAAGTCTTCATCCGCGCGCTGGCGGCATATGACATCGCCGCGTTAATGGATTACGGCGGATTAAGTCTCGCGGAAGCCTGCGAGCGGGTAGTAATGGAAAAACTCCCTGCGCTTGGCGGTAGCGGTGGCTTAATCGCTATCGACCATGAAGGGAATGTCGCGCTACCGTTTAACACCGAAGGAATGTATCGCGCCTGGGGCTACGCAGGCGATACGCCAACCACCGGTATCTACCGTGAAAAAGGGGACACCGTTGCCACACAGTGATGAACTTGATGCCGGTAATGTGCTGGCGGTTGAAAATCTTAATATTGCCTTTATGCAGGACCAGCAGAAAATAGCTGCGGTCCGCAATCTCTCTTTTAGTCTGCAACGCGGTGAGACGCTGGCAATTGTAGGCGAATCCGGCTCCGGTAAGTCAGTGACTGCGCTGGCATTGATGCGTCTGTTGGAACAGGCGGGCGGTTTAGTACAGTGCGATAAAATGCTGTTGCGGCGGCGCAGTCGTGATGTGATTGAACTTAGCGAGCAGAGCGCTGCACAAATGCGCCATGTGCGCGGTGCGGATATGGCGATGATATTTCAGGAGCCGATGACATCGCTGAACCCAGTATTTACTGTGGGTGAACAGATTGCCGAATCAATTCGTCTGCATCAGAACGCCAGTCGTGAAGAAGCGATGGTCGAGGCGAAGCGGATGCTGGATCAGGTACGCATTCCGGAGGCACAAACCATTCTTTCACGTTATTCGCATCAACTCTCTGGCGGGATGCGCCAGCGAGTGATGACTGCGATGGCGCTGTCATGCCGCCCGGCGGTGCTGATTGCCGATGAGCCAACCACCGCGCTGGATGTCACTATTCAGGCGCAGATCCTGCAATTAATCAAAGTATTACAAAAAGAGATGTCGATGGGCGTTATCTTTATCACTCACGATATGGGCGTGGTGGCAGAGATTGCCGATCGGGTACTGGTGATGTATCAGGGCGAGGCGGTGGAAACGGGTACCGTCGAACAGATTTTTCATGCACCGCAACATCCTTACACCCGTGCGCTGTTAGCTGCTGTTCCGCAACTTGGTGCGATGAAAGGGTTAGATTATCCCCGACGTTTCCCATTGATATCGCTTGAACATCCAGCGAAACAGGAACCCCCCATCGAGCAGAAAACGGTGGTGGATGGCGAACCTGTTTTACGGGTGCGTAATCTTGTCACCCGTTTCCCTTTGCGCAGCGGTTTGTTGAATCGCGTAACGCGGGAAGTGCATGCCGTTGAGAAAGTCAGTTTTGATCTCTGGCCTGGCGAAACGCTATCGCTGGTGGGCGAGTCTGGCAGCGGTAAATCCACTACCGGGCGGGCGTTGCTGCGCCTGGTAGAATCGCAGGGCGGCGAAATTATCTTTAACGGTCAGCGAATCGATACCTTGTCACCTGGCAAACTTCAGGCATTGCGCCGGGATATTCAGTTTATTTTTCAGGACCCTTACGCTTCGCTGGACCCACGTCAGACCATCGGTGATTCGATTATCGAACCGCTGCGTGTACACGGTTTATTGCCAGGTAAAGACGCGGCTGCACGCGTTGCGTGGTTGCTGGACGCGTGGGCCTGTTACCTGAACATGCCTGGCGTTACCCGCATGAGTTTTCCGGCGGTCAGCGCCAGCGCATCTGCATTGCTCGCGCGTTGGCATTGAATCCAAAAGTGATCATTGCCGACGAAGCCGTTTCGGCGCTGGATGTTTCTATTCGCGGGCAGATTATCAACTTGTTGCTCGATCTCCAGCGTGATTTCGGCATTGTGTATCTGTTTATCTCCCACGATATGGCTGTGGTAGAGCGGATTAGTCATCGTGTGGCGGTGATGTATCTCGGGCAAATTGTTGAAATTGGTTCACGGTGCGCGGTCTTCGAAAACCCGCAGCATCCTTATACGCGTAAATTACTGGCGGCAGTTCCGGTCGCTGAACCGTCCCGACAACGACCGCAGCGTGTACTGCTGTCGGACGATCTTCCCAGCAATATTCATCTGCGTGGCGAAGGGGTGGCAGCCGTCTCGTTGCAATGCGTCGGGCCGGGGCATTACGTCGCACAACCACAATCAGAATACGCATTCATGCGTAGATAACATTCAGGCGGAGAATAAAATGGCAAGAGCTGTACACCGTAGTGGGTTAGTGGCGCTGGGCATTGCGACAGCGTTGATGGCATCTTGTGCATTCGCTGCCAAAGATGTGGTGGTGGCGGTAGGATCGAATTTCACCACGCTCGATCCGTATGACGCGAATGACACGTTATCTCAGGCCGTAGCGAAATCGTTTTACCAGGGGCTGTTCGGTCTGGATAAAGAGATGAAACTGAAAAACGTGCTGGCGGAGAGTTATACCGTTTCCGATGACGGCATTACTTACACCGTGAAATTGCGGGAAGGAATTAAATTCCAGGATGGCACCGATTTCAACGCAGTGGCGGTAAAAGCGAATCTGGACCGGGCCAGCGATCCGGCGAATCATCTTAAACGCTATAACCTGTATAAGAATATTGCCAAAACGGAGGCGATCGATCCGACAACGGTAAAGATTACCCTCAAACAGCCGTTCTCAGCGTTTATTAATATTCTTGCCCATCCGGCGACCGCGATGATTTCACCGACAGCGCTGGAAAAATATGGCAAGGAGATTGGTTTTCATCCGGTGGGAACCGGACCGTATGAACTGGATACCTGGAATCAGACCGATTTTGTGAAGGTGAAAAAATTCGCGGGTTACTGGCAGCCAGGATTGCCCAAACTGGACAGCATAACCTGGCGTCCGGTGGCGGATAACAACACCCGCGCGGCAATGCTGCAAACCGGTGAAGCGCAGTTTGCTTTCCCCATTCCCTACGAGCAGGCCACACTGCTGGAGAAAAACAAAAATATCGAGTTGATGGCCAGTCCGTCAATTATGCAGCGTTATATCAGTATGAACGTGACGCAAAAGCCGTTCGATAACCCGAAGGTCCGTGAGGCGCTGAATTACGCCATTAACCGTCCGGCGCTGGTGAAAGTTGCCTTTGCGGGCTATGCAACGCCAGCTACTGGTGTGGTACCGCCAAGTATCGCCTACGCGCAAAGTTATAAACCGTGGCCTTACGATCCAGTGAAAGCGCGCGAATTACTGAAAGAGGCGGGATATCCCAACGGTTTCAGTACCACGCTGTGGTCGTCACATAACCACAGCACCGCGCAGAAAGTGCTGCAATTTACCCAGCAGCAGTTAGCGCAGGTCGGGATTAAAGCCCAGGTGACCGCGATGGATGCCGGACAGCGGGCGGCAGAAGTTGAAGGTAAAGGGCAAAAAGAGAGCGGCGTGCGGATGTTCTACACTGGCTGGTCGGCTTCAACCGGCGAAGCCGACTGGGCACTATCGCCGCTGTTTGCCTCGCAAAACTGGCCACCGACGCTGTTTAATACCGCGTTTTACAGCAATAAACAGGTGGATGACTTCCTGGCTCAGGCACTGAAAACGAATGATCCGGCGGAAAAGACCCGCTTATATAAGGCGGCGCAGGATATCATCTGGCAAGAATCGCCGTGGATCCCGCTGGTGGTAGAAAAACTGGTGTCGGCACACAGTAAAAACCTGACCGGTTTTTGGATCATGCTAGACACCGGCTTCAGCTTTGAAGACGCGGATTTGCAATAAGCAACGCAGGGAGTGGAATGCTTAATTACGTTATCAAACGATTACTGGGGTTGATTCCGACGCTGTTTATCGTCTCGGTGCTGGTGTTTTTATTTGTCCACATGCTGCCCGGCGATCCGGCGCGATTGATTGCCGGGCCCGAAGCTGATGCGCAGGTTATAGAACTGGTGCGTCAGCAGCTGGGGTTGGATCAGCCGCTGTATCACCAGTTCTGGCACTATATCAGCAATGCTGTGCAGGGGGATTTTGGCCTGTCGATGGTGTCGCGTCGTCCGGTTGCCGATGAGATTGCCAGCCGCTTTATGCCAACGCTGTGGCTGACCATAACCAGTATGGTCTGGGCGGTGATATTTGGTATGGCGGCGGGAATTATCGCCGCCGTCTGGCGTAATCGTTGGCCGGATCGATTGAGTATGACCATTGCGGTGTCGGGGATCTCGTTTCCGGCATTTGCGCTGGGGATGTTTTTAATTCAGGTATTCTCCGTTGAACTGGGCTGGCTGCCTACTGTGGGAGCAGACAGTTGGCAGCACTACATTTTACCCTCCCTGACGCTCGGCGCGGCAGTGGCCGCCGTGATGGCGCGCTTTACCCGTGCGTCATTTGTCGACGTTTTAAGCGAAGATTATATGCGTACCGCGAGGGCGAAAGGGGTGAGCGAAACCTGGGTTGTCCTCAAACACGGGCTACGCAACGCGATGATCCCGGTAGTGACCATGATGGGCTTACAGTTTGGCTTTTTGCTCGGTGGTTCTATCGTGGTGGAGAAAGTTTTCAACTGGCCCGGACTTGGACGCTTACTCGTTGACTCTGTAGAAATGCGCGATTACCCGGTGATTCAGGCGGAAATTCAGCTTTTCTCGCTGGAATTTATTCTTATCAACTTAGTGGTGGATGTGCTTTACGCCGCCATTAACCCGGCTATCAGGTACAAGTAAGGATGCGACTATTTAACTGGCGACGTCAGGCGGTGTTAAACGCCATGCCACTGGTCAAACCTGACCAGGTACGTACACCGTGGCATGAATTCTGGCGACGATTTCGCCGTCAGCATATGGCGATGACCGCCGCATTATTCGTTATTTTATTGATTGTGGTGGCCATTTTTGCACGCTGGATCGCTCCCTATGACGCCGAAAATTATTTTGATTATGACAATCTGAATAACGGACCTTCTTTGCAGCACTGGTTTGGCGTCGATTCACTGGGGCGCGACATTTTCAGCCGTGTCCTGGTTGGTGCGCAAATCTCGCTGGCGGCGGGCGTGTTTGCCGTGTTTATCGGTGTGGCGATAGGGACGTTGCTGGGCTTGTTGGCTGGATATTATGAAGGCTGGTGGGATCGGCTGATCATGCGCATTTGCGATGTGCTGTTTGCCTTCCCGGGTATTTTACTGGCGATCGCTGTTGTTGCGGTGTTGGGAAGCGGCATTGCTAACGTGATTATCGCAGTCGCCATTTTTTCCATCCCCGCGTTTGCCCGCCTGGTGCGCGGCAACACGCTGGTGTTGAAACAGCAAACCTTTATTGAGTCAGCACGCAGTATTGGTGCCAGCGATATGACCATTTTATTGCGTCATATCCTGCCTGGGACCGTCTCTTCTATCGTGGTGTTTTTCACCATGCGCATTGGCACCTCGATTATCTCTGCCGCCAGCCTGTCATTTCTCGGCCTCGGTGCGCAGCCGCCGACACCAGAGTGGGGAGCAATGCTCAATGAGGCACGAGCGGATATGGTTATCGCGCCGCATGTCGCTGTTTTTCCGGCCCTGGCTATTTTTCTGACCGTACTGGCGTTCAATTTGTTGGGCGATGGTTTACGCGATGCGCTGGATCCGAAAATTAAAGGATAGTTACGTTTGAATATTGCTTGAAAGGGTAATCACCTCACAGGAAATTATTGCCCTAAGCAAGTGTTGTAACTTTCTGCTGATTTTGTAGAATCGGGTAATTTGGTTAAAAAGCCGCAGCAAGGGACTATTTTTGCAGCGGCACAGCGTTCAGATAGTTATTTTGTTAAATGTATTAACATGCTGAGTTTATACGAAAAGATAAAGATAAGGCTGATAATTTTATTTTTATTGGCAGCACTGTCATTTATTGGTCTTTTTTTCATGATTAACTATCAACTGGTATCGGAACGCGCGGTAAAACGTGCCGATAGCCGCTTTGAACTTATTCAGAAAAACGTTGGCTATTTCTTTAAAGATATTGAACGTTCGGCCCTGACATTAAAGGACTCACTGTATTTATTAAAAAATACAGAGGAGATTCAACGCGCCGTGATTCTGAAAATGGAAATGATGCCATTTTTAGACTCGGTGGGACTGGTACTTGATGATAATAAATATTATCTCTTTTCGCGGAGGGCGAATGATAAAATCGTTGTTTATCATCAGGAACAAGTAAATGGACCGCTTGTCGACGAGTCAGGGCGGGTTATTTTTGCCGATTTTAACCCATCGAAACGACCGTGGTCGGTGGCTTCAGATGACTCTAACAACAGCTGGAATCCGGCATACAATTGCTTTGATCGTCCGGGTAAAAAATGTATCTCTTTTACGCTACGTATCAACGGCAAAGATCACGATTTGTTAGCGGTAGATAAAATTCATGTCGATTTAAACTGGCGGTATCTGAACGAGTATCTTGATCAAATCAGCGCTAATGATGAAGTTCTATTTTTGAAACAAGGTCATGAGATCATTGCCAAGAATCAACTCGCTCGTGAAAAACTGATTATTTATAATAGCGAAGGTAATTATAATATTATTGATTCTGTCGATACGGAGTATATTGCAAAGACATCAGCAGTGCCAAATAATGCATTGTTCTAAATCTATTTTTATTATCCTGGCGGTAATTTATTGAACGCATCAGATAAACTTTTTTATCTACCGTTTGTATTCATTATTATCGTATTGCTGGTGGTATATTTCATGACCACTCGTGTGTTCCGTCGGCAATTTTCTGAAATGACCGAGCTGGTTAATACGCTGGCGTTTTTGCCCGACTCAACGGATCAGATCGAGGCTCTGAAAATTCGCGAAGGCGATGCGAAAGAGATTATCAGCATCAAAAATTCGATCGCGGAAATGAAAGATGCCGAAATTGAACGGTCAAATAAATTGTTCTCACTGATCTCTTACGATCAGGAAAGCGGTTTTATTAAAAATATGGCGATTATTGAGTCCAACAATAATCAGTATCTGGCTGTGGGGATCATCAAACTGTGTGGTCTGGAAGCCGTGGAAGCGGTGTTTGGTGTTGATGAACGCAATAAAATCGTCAGGAAATTGTGTCAGCGAATTGCCGAGAAATATGCGCAATGCTGCGATATCGTGACATTCAATGCCGATCTCTATTTACTTCTGTGTCGGGAAAATGTACAGACATTTACCCGTAAAATAGCGATGGTAAACGATTTTGACAGCAGCTTTGGCTACCGCAATCTGCGCATCCATAAGTCTGCCATTTGTGAACCTTTGCAGGGGGAAAACGCCTGGAGTTACGCAGAAAAACTGAAACTGGCGATTTCCAGTATCCGTGACCATATGTTCTCCGAGTTTATTTTCTGTGATGACGCGAAACTCAACGAAATAGAAGAGAATATCTGGATTGCGCGTAATATTCGCCATGCAATGGAAATTGGCGAACTATTCCTCGTCTATCAACCGATCGTTGATATTAACACCCGCGCCATTCTGAGCGCGGAGGCGTTGTGCCGTTGGGTTTCTGCGGAGCGGGGGATCATTTCACCGCTGAAGTTCATTACCATTGCTGAAGATATCGGGTTTATCAATGAGCTGGGTTATCAGATTATTAAAACGGCAATGGGTGAATTCAGACATTTTAGTCAACGTGCGTCGCTGAAGGATGATTTCTTACTGCATATTAATGTTTCGCCCTGGCAGTTAAACGAACCGCACTTTCATGAGCGTTTTACCACCATCATGAAAGAAAATGGCCTGAAGGCGAACAGCCTCTGTGTTGAGATCACTGAAACCGTGATCGAGCGAATTAATGAACATTTTTATCTCAATATTGAACAACTGCGTAAACAAGGGGTACGGATATCGATTGATGACTTTGGCACCGGTTTGTCAAACCTGAAACGTTTTTATGAAATTAATCCAGACAGCATAAAGGTGGACTCGCAATTTACCGGCGATATTTTCGGTACTGCGGGAAAAATTGTGCGCATTATTTTCGATCTGGCACGCTATAACCGGATCCCGGTGATTGCGGAAGGCGTAGAGAGCGAAGACGTTGCGCGCGAATTAATTAAATTAGGATGTGTTCAGGCTCAGGGGTATCTGTACCAGAAACCCATGCCATTCTCCGCCTGGGATAAAAGTGGAAAATTAGTAAAAGAATAGTTTACGTATGTCCAGAATCAATAAGTTCGTACTTACAGTCAGTCTGCTGATTTTTATCATGATTTCAGCAGTTGCCTGCGGGATCTACACTCAAATGGTAAAGGAACGGGTGTATAGCCTGAAACAGTCCGTTATTGATACTGCTTTTGCGGTGGCAAATATTGCTGAATATCGGCGTAGCGTGGCAATTGATCTTATCAACACGCTAAATCCCACGGAGGAACAGCTGTTGGTTGGTTTGCGCACAGCTTACGCCGACTCGGTTTCCCCCTCTTATTTGTACGATGTCGGTCCTTATCTGATTTCCAGTGACGAATGTATTCAGGTAAAGGAGTTCGAGAAAAATTATTGTGCAGATATTATGCAGGTTGTGAAGTATCGACATGTCAAAAATACAGGGTTTATCTCTTTTGACGGTAAAACCTTCGTCTATTACCTCTATCCGGTAACTCACAATCGTAGTCTGATATTTTTGCTTGGTCTGGAGCGTTTTTCTTTACTGTCAAAATCGCTGGCGATGGACAGCGAGAACCTGATGTTCTCTCTATTTAAGAACGGTAAACCGGTGACCGGTGATGAATATAATGCTAAAAACGCCATCTTCACCGTTTCGGAAGCGATGGAGCACTTCGCCTATTTGCCGACCGGATTGTACGTATTTGCGTATAAAAAAGATGTTTATTTGCGGGTTTGTACATTGATTATTTTCTTTGCCGCATTGGTGGCAGTGATATCGGGTGCCAGTTGCCTCTATCTGGTACGCAGAGTGATTAATCGTGGTATTGTGGAGAAAGAAGCCATCATTAATAACCATTTTGAACGCGTACTGGATGGCGGGCTTTTCTTTTCGGCTGCCGATGTCAAAAAACTCTACAGTATGTATAACTCGGCGTTCCTGGACGACCTGACCAAAGCAATGGGCAGAAAATCCTTTGATGAAGATTTAAAAGCGCTGCCGGAAAAAGGCGGTTATTTGTGTCTGTTTGACGTCGATAAATTCAAAAACATTAACGACACCTTCGGTCATTTGCTGGGCGATGAAGTGTTGATGAAAGTGGTGAAAATCCTTAAATCACAGATCCCGGTAGATAAAGGTAAAGTCTACTGCTTCGGAGGTGACGAATTTGCGGTGATTTATACTGGCGGCACGCTGGAAGAGTGGCTATCGATACTAAAAGAAATCGTTCATTTCCAGGTGGGAAGCATTAATTTAAGCACCAGTATCGGTGTAGCGCATTCAAATGAATGTACTACCGTCGAACGCTTGAAAATGCTGGCGGATGAGCGGCTGTATAAGAGTAAGAAAAACGGCAGGGCACAGATTAGCTGGCAGTAATCATTATTCGCAGGCCGGACAAATGATTTTGCCCGGCCTGAATTAATTAAACCCGGCTACCCCACAAATCGTACTCATCGGCGTGCTCGACTTTCACACGCAGGATATCACCCGGCTTAACGTTGGTTTCACCATTGAGATAAACCGCGCCGTCGATTTCCGGTGCATCTGCCATGCTGCGACCAATCGCGCCTTCTTCGTCCACTTCGTCGATAATCACCAGAATTTCACGGTCCACTTTCTCTTGCAGGCGCTCGGCGGAAATCTGCTGCTGCAGCTGCATGAAACGGTTCCAGCGTTCTTCTTTCACTTCTTCCGGAACCTGGTCAGGCAGAGCATTGGCGTCTGCACCTTCAACCGGGCTGTATTTAAAGCAGCCAACGCGATCCAGACGTGCTTCTTTCAGGAAGTCGAGTAGCATCTGGAAATCTTCTTCCGTCTCGCCAGGGAAGCCGACAATAAAGGTTGAGCGTAGGGTCAGTTCCGGGCAGATTTCGCGCCACTGTTTGATGCGCGCCAGTTGGCGATCTACAGAACCCGGACGCTTCATCAGTTTGAGAATGCGCGGGCTGGCGTGCTGCAACGGAATGTCCAGATACGGCAGGATTTTGCCTTCTGCCATCAGTGGGATGACGTCGTCCACATGCGGATAAGGGTAAACGTAGTGCAGACGTGTCCAGATCCCCAGTTTCGATAACTGTTCGCACAGGCTGACCATGCTGGTTTTTACCGGCTCGCCGTTGTGGAAGCCAGTACGATGTTTAACATCAACGCCATAGGCGGAAGTATCCTGCGAGATCACCAGAATCTCTTTAACGCCCGCATCTACCAGACGTTTCGCTTCACTTAACACTTCGCCAATCGGACGGCTCACCAGGTCGCCGCGCATAGACGGAATAATGCAGAAGGTGCAGCGGTGATTACAGCCTTCCGAAATTTTCAGATAGGCATAATGACGCGGCGTCAGTTTCACACCTTGTTCTGGCACCAGGCTCAGGAATGGGTTGTGTTTCGGTTTTGGCACGTAGTGATGAACGTGCTCCAGAACCTGCTCATAGCTATGAGGCCCGGTGATTTCCAGCACTTTCGGGTGGACTTCGCGGATCTGATCTTCTTTTGCCCCCAGACAACCGGTCACAATTACCTTGCCGTTTTCATTCAACGCTTCACCAATGGCTTCCAGTGATTCTTGTACCGCGCTGTCAATAAAGCCGCAGGTGTTGACGATCACCATGTCCGCATCGTCATAGCTCGGTACCACGTCATAACCTTCAGTGCGGAGTTCGGTGAGAATACGCTCTGAATCGACAAGGTTTTTCGGACAGCCAAGGGAAACAAAGCCGATTTTCGGCTGGGGAGTTACTTTTCTCATAGCTTAAAAAATATTCAGTTACAGGAAAGGTCAGGGCAGGGATTCTACAGAGTTCTGGATAAAATTTGTATCGCAATCTCATTCGCTGGCGGAGGCGAAGTAAATGTAAATTTTGTTAATTCGGCGTGAAGAATTGATCCTAGACAGCATTTTGCTCAAAAAATAGCCATACTATTTAATTGCAACAAGGCTGGAAAGAGGAGGATCGAAGTATGTTCGTTGACAGACAGCGAATCGATCTGCTGAACCGGTTGATCGACGCACGCGTTGACCTCGCTGCATACGTGCAACTGAGGAAGGCAAAAGGATACATGTCCGTCAGCGAAAGCAATCATCTACGAGATAACTTTTTTAAACTGAATCGCGAACTGCACGATAAATCGCTGCGGTTGAATTTTCATCTGGATCAGGAAGAGTGGAGTGCTCTTCATCATGCTGAAGAAGCATTAGCGACAGCCGCAGTATGTTTGATGAGTGGGCACCATGATTGCCCGACTGTTATTACCGTCAACGCCGATAAGCTTGAAAATTGTCTGATGAGCTTAACGCTGAGTATCCAGAGCCTGCAGAAGCACGCCATGCTTGAGAAGGCCTGAAAACTAAGGGGGAGAAAGCGTCTCCCCCTTCATGTTTAAGTTTTTGTAAAAATGAATTTGTTATCTCCTCCACTGACTACGCTTTAAGCCAGAGTCAATCCGGAGGCGTTATGCATCGACAATCCTTTTTCCTTGTGCCCCTTATTTGTCTTTCTTCCGCTCTCTGGGCGGCTCCTGCAACGGTAAATGTCGAAGTACTGCAAGACAAACTCGACCATCCCTGGGCACTGGCCTTTTTACCCGATAATCACGGTATGTTAATCACTCTGCGCGGCGGCGAGTTGCGTCACTGGCAAGCAGGAAAAGGATTATCTGCGCCGCTTTCCGGAGTTCCGGACGTTTGGGCGCACGGGCAGGGCGGCCTGCTGGACGTGGTTTTAGCGCCTGATTTTGCTCAGTCTCGCCGCATCTGGTTAAGTTATTCCGAAGTTGGCGATGATGGCAAAGCCGGAACTGCTGTGGGTTATGGCCGCTTAAGTGATGATCTCTCAAAAGTGACCGACTTCCGCACCGTCTTCCGCCAGATGCCAAAACTGTCTACCGGCAACCATTTTGGCGGGCGGCTGGTATTCGACGGTAAAGGTTATCTTTTTATTGCTCTGGGCGAAAACAATCAGCGCCCGACGGCGCAGGATCTGGATAAATTACAGGGCAAACTGGTGCGTCTGACCGACCAGGGCGAAATCCCGGATGATAATCCTTTTATAAAGGAATCCGGTGCGCGCGCCGAGATCTGGTCTTATGGCATTCGTAATCCGCAAGGAATGGCGATGAATCCGTGGAGTAATGCACTGTGGCTGAATGAACATGGCCCGCGCGGTGGTGATGAAATTAATATCCCGCAAAAAGGCAAAAACTACGGCTGGCCGCTGGCAACCTGGGGAATCAACTATTCAGGCTTTAAGATACCGGAAGCGAAAGGGGAGATCGTCGCCGGGACCGAGCAACCTGTTTTTTACTGGAAAGATTCGCCCGCTGTGAGCGGCATGGCCTTCTATAACAGCGATAAATTCCCCCAGTGGCAGCAAAAATTATTTATTGGGCGCTGAAAGATAAAGATGTCATTGTGATGAGCGTCAACGGCGACAAAGTGACAGAAGATGGCCGTATTTTAACGGACAGAGGGCAGCGAATTCGTGATGTTCGCACTGGACCCGACGGTTATTTATACGTTCTCACCGACGAGTCCAGTGGGGAATTACTTAAAGTTAGCCCACGCAATTAGCTAACGGGAATCATCACCACTTTGCGCACTGCGGGGCGTTCAGTGAGTTGCTGATACCAGCGTTGCAGATTTGGACGCGGTGTCCAGGTCAGGCCAACGTTAAACAAATTGTAGATGAACGGTGCGATAGCGATATCGCCCACACCAAACTCGTCGCCAGAGAACCATTTTACTTTTGCCAGTTCCGCATCGAGCAGGGCAAACAGGGCGTCGCACTCTTTGCAACTGGCATCAATGGCGGCCTGATCGCGCTCTTCCGGTGGTGTTCTGACTAATCCCATCAGGATCCCGCGATGAGCATTACTGAGCGTCTGGTTTGCCCAGTCCATCCATTTTTCCGCTTCCGCACGACGTGCCGGTGAGTCGATCCACAGGCGTTTTTGCCCGTACTGTGCCGCCAGATAGCGGACAATGGCGTTTGATTCCCAAAGAATGAGATCACTTTCGTCGTCACGCAACAACGGCACCAGCCCGTTAGGGTTCATCGCCAGAAAATCAGCATCGTGATTTATCCCAAACTCACGGCCCGCGAGAATTTGTTCATAAGGTAGTTCCAGTTCTTCGAGCGTCAGCAATACTTTTTTTACGTTAGTTGAATTATTCCGACCCCACAGCGTAATCATACTCACCCCTTTTCCGACAGGCAGCCACAGACTGAACAGGACTCCGATGGTGAAGTAAAGTTAACTTTTAAGCAACAGCTGGCAAAAAAATGACACCAGAAGCAGCGAAGCGGCAGGATATTGCATAAACTTTAAAAACTTTACCAACTTACGGTTTCTTTAAGTTTGTGTGTGCGTTATTAATCACCGAACTTATCATACGGCGATATAACGTATTTTTTTTGAATGGATACTCGGGTGGCATTTATGACGCAATACTCCTCTCTCCTTCGTGGTCTTGCAGCGGGTTCTGCATTTTTATTCCTTTTTGCCCCAACGGCATTCGCGGCCGAACAAACCGTTGAAGCGCCGAGCGTGGATGCGCGTGCATGGATTTTAATGGATTACGCCAGCGGTAAAGTGCTGGCAGAAGGCAATGCGGATGAGAAACTGGATCCCGCGAGCCTGACTAAAATCATGACCAGCTATGTGGTTGGGCAGGCGCTTAAGGCCGATAAGATTAAACTCACCGATATGGTGACGGTCGGTAAAGATGCCTGGGCGACGGGAAATCCGGCACTGCGTGGTTCATCGGTAATGTTCCTCAAACCGGGCGATCAGGTTTCGGTGGCAGACTTGAACAAAGGTGTGATTATCCAGTCCGGTAATGACGCCTGTATTGCGCCGGCCGATTACGTTGCCGGGAGCTAGGAGTCCTTTATTGGTCTGATGAATGGTTATGCCAAAAAACTGGGGCTGACCAACACTACCTTCCAGACGGTGCACGGCCTGGATGCGCCGGGGCAGTTCAGTACCGTGCGCGATATGGCATTGCTGGGTAAAGCATTGATCCACGATGTGCCGGAAGAGTACGCCATTCATAAAGAGAAAGAGTTCACCTTCAACAAAATTCGTCAGCCTAACCGTAACCGTCTGCTGTGGAGCAGCAATCTGAATGTTGATGGCATGAAGACAGGAACCACGGCAGGTGCGGGATATAATCTGGTTGCTTCGGCTACCCAGGGTGATATGCGTTTAATCTCCGTAGTGCTGGGGGCGAAAACTGACCGTATCCGTTTTAATGAGTCTGAGAAATTATTGACCTGGGGTTTCCGCTTCTTTGAAACTGTGACGCCAATTAAACCTGATGCCACCTTTGTGACTCAGCGCGTCTGGTTTGGTGATAAGATCT
>NZ_JBQZXC010000023.1:0-39888 GCF_053555815.1 Shigella sp. SIG6
GCTGGTTACCGCGTAGCCTGGTTTCCTATCAGATGACCAGCCAGAAAGATCGCCCAACCCAACATGAAATGCGTCTTGATGGCTCACTGCTGGATGATGGTCGCCTGAGCTATAGCCTGGAACAAAGTCTGGATGACGATAACAACCATAACAGTAGCCTGAACGCCAGTTACCGTTCACCTTATGGAACCTTCAGTGCCGGATACAGTTACGGTAATGACAGCAGCCAATACAATTACGGCGTTACCGGCGGCGTGGTTATCCATCCTCATGGCGTGACGCTCTCGCAATATCTGGGCAACGCTTTTGCGCTTATCGATGCTAACGGGGCTTCTGGCGTGAGGATACAAAACTATCCGGGGATTGCTACTGATCCCTTTGGCTATGCAGTGGTTCCTTATCTCACGACTTATCAGGAAAACCGTCTCTCGGTAGATACTACGCAGCTGCCCGATAACGTCGATCTTGAACAAACAACACAGTTTGTGGTGCCCAACAGAGGTGCAATGGTAGCGGCGCGTTTCAACGCCAATATCGGTTATCGCGTACTTGTTACAGTCAGCGATCGCAACGGTAAACCGTTGCCCTTTGGCGCTCTTGCCAGCAACGATGATACGGGGCAACAAAGTATCGTCGATGAGGGCGGCATACTATATCTCTCTGGGATATCGAGTAAATCACAAAGCTGGACTGTACGCTGGGGAAATCAGGCAGATCAACAATGTCAGTTTGCTTTTAGTACACCGGATTCAGAACCAACAACCTCTGTATTACAAGGCACAGCGCAGTGCCATTAAGGATAAAAAAATGAAAAGAGCGCCTCTTATAACAGGACTTTTGTTGATATCCACATCCTGCGCTTATGCCTCCTCAGGAGGGTGTGGAGCCGACAGCACTAGCGGTGCGACAAATTACAGCAGTGTGGTTGATGATGTTACGGTGAACCAGACAGATAACGTGACAGGACGGGAGTTTACCTCTGCAACGCTAAGTAGCACTAACTGGCAATACGCCTGTTCCTGCTCTGCGGGTAAGGCAGTTAAACTTGTCTATATGGTCAGCCCCGTACTTACCACCACTGGACATCAGACAGGATATTACAAACTCAATGACAGCCTGGATATTAAAACCACATTACAGGCAAACGACATTCCAGGACTCACAACCGACCAGGTTGTCTCTGTTAACACCCGATTCACACAGATAAAAAGCAGCACCGTATATTCTGCTGCAACCCAAACGGGTGTTTGCCAGGGTGACACGTCTCGTTATGGACCCGTTAATATTGGTGCAAATACCACCTTTACCCTGTATGTCACCAAGCCATTTCTCGGCTCGATGACCATTCCGAAAACGGATATTGCCGTCATTAAAGGCGCGTGGGTCGATGGAATGGGAAGCCCGTCTACAGGTGACTTCCATGATTTAGTCAAGTTATCGATTCAGGGAAATCTCACCGCCCCACAGTCGTGCAAAATTAATCAGGGCGATGTTATTAAAGTTAATTTTGGATTCATCAATGGTCAGAAGTTTACCACCCGCAATGCCATGCCAGACGGTTTTACTCCAGTAGACTTTGATATCACTTATGACTGTGGTGATACTTCAAAGATTAAAAATCTCGTTGCAAATGCGCATCGACGGTACAACTGGGGTAGTAGACCAGTACAACCTGGTCGCCAGGCGAAGAAGTTCAGACAATGTGCCCGATGTCGGTATTCGTATTGAAAATCTCGGCGGCGGAGTTGCAAATATTCCTTTTCAGAACGGTATCCTTCCCGTTGATCCTTCCGGGCATGGCACCGTCAATATGCGCGCCTGGCCAGTTAATCTGGTCGGTGGTGAGCTGGAAACAGGAAAATTTCAGGGCACAGCCACCATTACCGTCATGGTGCGGTAAAAGAAGACGTTGCGTTTTGATTAACGCAACGCTTCGGCACTGTTACCCCTGCTGCTCCAGCGCATACTTATACAGCGCATTTTTCTTCACGCCATGAATTTCTGCGGCCAGCGCCGCCGCTTTTTTCAGCGGCAGTTCTGCCTGTAGCAGCGCCAGCGTGCGCAGGGCATCGGCGGGTAAGTCTTCTTCCTGTGCTTTATGACCTTCGACAATCAGCACCATTTCGCCTTTGCGACGGTTTTCATCTTCCTTTACCCACGCCAGCAGCTCGCCAACGGGCGCGCCGTGAATGGTTTCCCAGGTTTTGGTCAGCTCACGCGCCAGAACCACGTAGCGGGATTCGCCTAATACCGCAACGATATCTTCCAGGCTATCTAACAGACGGTGGGTAGATTCATAAAAAATCAGCGTGCGCGGCTCCGCTTCAATGGCTTTTAGCGCATCACGGCGGCCTTTTGATTTGGCAGGTAAAAAGCCTTCGTAACAGAAACGGTCAGATGGTAAACCCGCGGCGCTTAACGCAGTGATAGCAGCACACGGTCCGGGTAGCGGCACCACACGAATCCCCGCTTCACGGCAGGTACGCACCAGATGGTAGCCAGGATCGTTAATTAGCGGCGTTCCGGCATCGGAAACCAGCGCAATGTTTTGCCCCTCTTGCAGCTTCGCCAGCAGCGTTTCGGCTTTTTGTTGTTCGTTATGGTCGTGCAGCGCAAACAACCGGGCATTAATCCCAAAATGTTGCAGCAATAAACCGGTGTGACGAGTATCCTCGGCGGCAATCAGATCAACGGCCTGTAATACCTCTAACGTACGCTGGGTGATATCCGCCAGATTGCCGATTGGCGTCGGTACAATGTAAAGCTGGCCCTGAGAATTATCCGCCGATTGGTGTTGTTTCATTGTGTCGTCCGTATTGCCGATTTAATATTGAGCATTGCGTAAAAAAAATATCACTGGATACATTATGGTACCCTCAACATTTTCTCGTTTGAAAGCCGCGCGTTGTCTGCCTGTTGTTCTGGCAGCCCTGATTTTCGCCGGTTGTGGCACCCATACTCCCGATCAGTCCACTGCTTATATGCAGGGCACGGCGCAGGCTGATTCTGCCTTTTATCTTCAGCAGATGCAGCAAAGCTCTGATGATACCAGGATCAACTGGCAATTACTCGCCATTCGTGCACTGGTGAAAGAAGGTAAAACCGGGCAGGCGGTTGAGTTGTTTAACCAACTACCGCAAGAACTGAACGATTCTCAGCGTCGCGAGAAAACACTGCTGGCGGCAGAGATTAAACTGGCGCAGAAAGATTTTGCTGGCGCGCAAAACTTGCTGGCGAAAATCACACCTGCCGATTTAGAACAAAACCAGCAAGCGCGTTACTGGCAGGCAAAAATCGATGCCAGCCAGGGGCGTCCTTCCATTGATTTACTGCGCGCGTTAATTGCTCAGGAACCGCTGCTTGGCGCGAAAGAAAAACAGCAGAATATTGATGCCACCTGGCAGGCGCTCTCCTCCATGACTCAGGAACAGGCGAATACGCTGGTGATCAACGCCGACGAAAATATTCTGCAAGGCTGGCTGGATCTGCAGCGCGTCTGGTTTGATAACCGTAACGATCCCGACATGATGAAAGCCGGGATCGCCGACTGGCAGAAACGTTATCCGAACAATCCGGGCGCGAAAATGCTGCCAACGCAGTTGGTTAACGTAAAAGCGTTTAAACCAGCCTCGACCAACAAAATCGCCCTGCTGTTGCCGCTGAATGGCCAGGCAGCGGTATTTGGTCGCACTATTCAGCAAGGCTTTGAAGCCGCGAAAAATATCGGCACTCAGCCAGTGGCGGCTCAGGTAGCTGCCGCACCTGCCGCAGACGTAGCAGAACAACCTCAGCCGCAAACTGCGGATGGCGTTGCCAGCCCGGCACAAGCCTCGGTTAGCGATCTGACCGGTGATCAGCCTGCGGCCCAGCCAGTGCCTGTAAGCGCCCCGGCGACAAGCACCGCAGCGGTAAGCGCACCCGCAAATCCATCCGCAGAGCTGAAAATCTACGATACCTCATCACAACCACTTAGCCAGATCTTAAGCCAGGTTCAGCAGGATGGCGCGAGTATTGTGGTTGGTCCGTTGCTGAAAAATAACGTTGAAGAGTTGCTGAAGAGCAACACCCCGCTGAACGTACTGGCACTGAACCAGCCGGAGAATATCGAAAACCGCGTCAATATTTGTTACTTCGCGCTTTCACCGGAAGACGAAGCGCGCGATGCAGCGCGTCATATTCGTGACCAGGGTAAACAAGCGCCGCTGGTGCTGATCCCACGCAGTGCATTGGGCGATCGCGTAGCCAATGCGTTTGCGCAAGAGTGGCAGAAACTGGGCGGCGGCACCGTTCTGCAACAAAAATTTGGTTCCACCAGCGAATTACGCGCGGGTGTTAACGGCGGTTCTGGTATTGCTTTAACGGGTAGCCCGATTACTCCCAGAGCGACAACCGACTCCGGCATGACGACCAACAATCCAACGCTGCAAACCACGCCAACCGATGACCAGTTCACCAATAATGGCGGTCGTGTCGATGCGGTCTACATTGTGGCAACGCCGGGTGAAATCGCTTTTATCAAACCGATGATCGCCATGCGTAACGGTAGCCAGAGCGGTGCAACGCTGTACGCCAGTTCCCGCAGCGCACAAGGCACCGCAGGCCCGGATTTCCGACTGGAGATGGAAGGCTTGCAGTACAGCGAAATCCCGATGCTGGCAGGCGGTAATCTGCCGTTAATGCAGCAGGCGCTCAGCGCGGTGAACAACGATTATTCGCTGGCTCGCATGTATGCGATGGGCGTTGATGCCTGGTCGTTGGCAAATCATTTCTCACAAATGCGCCAGGTTCAGGGTTTTGAAATCAACGGTAATACCGGAAGTCTGACGGCTAACCCGGATTGCGTGATTAACAGGAAGTTATCATGGCTACAGTACCAACAAGGTCAGGTAGTCCCCGCCAGTTAACCACCAAACAGACCGGCGATGCGTGGGAAGCACAAGCGCGTCGCTGGCTGGAAGGCAAAGGACTGCGGTTTATCGCCGCTAACGTGAACGAGCGTGGCGGCGAGATCGATCTGATAATGCGTGAAGGCCTGACCACCGTTTTTGTCGAGGTACGCTATCGCCGCTCTGCGCTTTATGGCGGCGCGGCAGCCAGTGTGACCCGCAGCAAACAACACAAATTATTACAGACTGCCCGCTTGTGGCTCGCGCGTCATAATGGGAGTTTTGATACTGTGGATTGCCGGTTCGATGTGGTAGCCTTCACCGGGAATGAGGTTGAGTGGATTAAGGATGCCTTTAATGACCACTCATAATTAAGGTTTAAGGATTAGCGTGCAAGAAAGAATTAAAGCTTGCTTCACTGAAAGCATTCAAACTCAAATTGCGGCGGCAGAGGCGCTTCCGGATGCCATCTCCCGTGCAGCCATGACGCTGGTTCAGTCTCTGCTCAATGGCAACAAAATCCTCTGTTGTGGTAATGGAACTTCCGCTGCCAATGCACAGCATTTTGCTGCCAGCATGATCAACCGTTTCGAAACGGAGCGGCCCAGCTTACCTGCCATTGCACTAAATACTGATAATGTTGTCTTAACGGCGATTGCCAACGATCGCTTACATGATGAAGTGTATGCAAAACAGGTGCGGGCGCTGGGTCATGCGGGAGATGTATTGTTAGCCATTTCCACCCGTGGCAACAGCCGCGATATTGTTAAAGCAGTTGAAGCCGCCGTTACGCGTGATATGACCATTGTGGCATTGACCGGCTATGACGGCGGCGAACTTGCAGGTTTGTTAGGGCCACAGGATGTGGAGATCCGCATTCCTTCGCATCGTAGTGCTCGCATTCAGGAAATGCATATGCTGACGGTAAATTGCCTGTGCGATCTGATCGATAACACGCTTTTCCCTCACCAGGATGATTAAGGAGAATACATGAAGGCATTATCGCCAATCGCAGTCCTTATTTCCGCGCTGCTGTTGCAAGGTTGTGTTGCCGCTGCCGTAGTGGGTACCGCTGCTGTGGGTACCAAAGCCGCAACTGACCCACGCAGTGTCGGCACCCAGGTGGACGATGGTACCCTGGAAGTGCGCGTGAACAGCGCATTGTCGAAAGACGAACAGATTAAGAAAGAAACCCGTATTAATGTCACGGCCTATCAGGGCAAAGTGCTGCTGGTTGGGCAGTCACCAAATGCTGAACTTTCGGCTCGCGCCAAACAGATTGCTATGGGCGTAGACGGTGCCAACGAAGTGTATAACGAGATTCGTCAGGGCCAGCCGATTGGTCTGGGCGAAGCATCTAACGATACGTGGATCACCACCAAAGTGCGTTCGCAGCTCTTAACCAGCGACCTGGTGAAATCGTCCAACGTGAAAGTGACCACCGAAAACGGTGAAGTGTTCCTGATGGGGCTGGTGACTGAACGTGACGCGAAAGCGGCGGCAGATATTGCCAGCCGGGTGAGCGGCGTAAAGCGGGTAACTACAGCGTTTACGTTTATTAAATAGCAGCCCCTTGTAATGCCTGATGCGACGCTTGCCGCGTCTTATCAGGCCTACAACGATGCAAACCGTAGGTCGGATAAGGCGTTTACGCCGCATCCGACATGTTTTCCCTCAAATCAGAACAACAGCGCCAGCCCGCCGACAATCACACCAGACACTGCCACCATCGCCCCTGTCAGCCATAAGGCTTTCGCCGGGAACGCTTTGCGCAGCATGATCAGTGACGGCAAACTCACTGCCGGGAGCGTCATCAACAATGCCAGCGCCGGAGCGGTTCCCATACCTGCCAGCATCATCGTTTGTACAATCGGAATTTCTGCTGCCGTGGGAATGACAAACAAGCATCCTGCTACCGCCATCGCCACCACCCACATCAGGCTGTTATCGACAGCACCATCGGCATGGGGGAATAACCAGACACGTGCGGCACCCAACACCAGTACTGCAAGGATGTAAACCGGGATCGTACTCCAGAAAAGTGTCCATAGCGCCCTGCCCCAGCGGCTAAAAAAACCGCTCTGTGCTTCCGGTATGTCAATTTCGACCGGTGCCTGCGTTTGCGGTGTTTCACGCACCCATTTTTGCACCAGCGTCGCAATCAGCAACACCATCACCAGCCCGGCCACCAGACGAATCGCCGCAAAACCCCAGCCGAGGACAAACCCCATAAACACCAGCGTCGCCGGGTTTAACACCGGATTGCCCATCCAGAATGCCAGCGCACCGCCCATCGATACCTGTTGGCGACGCATTCCCGCCGCGACCGGAGCCGCACAGCAGGTACACATCATGCCCGGCAGCGAAAACAGCGTTCCCAGCAGCGTGCCGCGAAAGCGCGATTGCCCAAGCGTACGCAACAACCAGTCACGCGGGATCAGCACCTGAATCAACGAACCGAGGATCACCCCCAGCACCGCCGCTTTCCATACTGCGAGGAAATAGATCATCGCGTAATCCAACGCCGCTTGCCACGGATTAGCATCCGCCTGCGCAAGGATAGATTTACCGATACTGTGGGTTTCGGCTGCAGTAAACGCTTTGCCGTAGTAAGGTTGCCATTTCACATACCAGAGACCGGCAATGACAACGAGAAAGAAAAGCGCGGGTTTCCACCACTGAATGGGCGTTGCCGCCTGAGATGAAGACTGACCAGTCATAGCATTCCCCAGGAATAAGTTATGATAATTGAGCGCGTGAATATTACGCTCACTATCAATTCTTGGGAATAATTATTCAGCTCTTTTGCGTAATTCTGAAGAGCTTAAAATCGTCACGCCTTCATGCTCAGGCCGCATCGCCTCTGCCAGCATGACCCGCGCCACGTCTCTCGCATCAATGGATTTCCAGTTACCTGGTAACAAACGGAACAGCGGCGCAAAAAGCGTTTCGTTCATCCGCTGTTTGCTACGATCGCCCAGTAACATCGACGGGCGAGCAATGGTCAATTTCGGCCAGTTCTGGGCAATTAATGCTTCTTCCATCTCCCCTTTGACGCGGTTATAGAAAAACGGCGAGTGGGCATTGGCACCCATAGCACTGACTACCAGCATATGCTGCGCGCCCAGTCGCCGCCCGGTTAATGCGGTATCCACTACCAGCGTGTAATCGGCATGAATAAACGCCTCTTTGCTCCCCGCTTCTCGCCGCGTGGTGCCGAGACAACAAAACACAATGTCGATGGGTTCGGTGACCTGCGCCAACGCGTCACTCAGTTGCGGATCATGGGGATTAAACACCCCGGGCATATCGCCCAACGGACGTCGCGTCGGCGCAGCAATGGCGTTAACTTTCGGTTCATTAATCAACATCCGCAGCAGGTGACCGCCCACCAGCCCCGTTGCGCCTGTAATCAGTACCTGACTCATCTTCGCTCCTTTACAGAATTGTCTGCCTTGCGCTCCCCGGCTCATGCACCAGTCTTAATAGACCATGAGGTAATTATCCCCGATTGTGGAAAATTCGCCTCATCCAATGCAACAACGCGGAGGAAGCATGAGTAAGAAAATTGCCGTTTTAATCACTGATGAATTTGAAGATTCAGAATTTACTTCACCCGCAGACGAGTTCCGTAAAGCCGGACACGAAGTGATTACTATTGAAAAACAAGCGGATAAAACGGTGAAAGGCAAAAAAGGAGAAGCCAGCGTGACCATCGATAAATCCATCGATGAAGTGACGCCAGCGGAGTTTGATGCCCTGTTGCTACCGGGTGGTCATTCACCGGATTATCTGCGTGGCGACAACCGTTTTGTCACCTTTACCCGTGATTTTGTGAATAGCGGCAAACCTGTTTTCGCCATCTGTCACGGTCCGCAGCTGCTGATCAGCGCCGATGTGATTCGGGGGCGCAAACTGACCGCAGTTAAACCGATCATTATTGATGTTAAAAATGCGGGCGTGGAATTTTACGATCAGGAAGTCGTGGTTGATAAAGATCAGCTGGTTACCAGCCGGACACCGGACGATCTGCCAGCGTTTAACCGCGAGGCGTTACGCCTGCTCGGTGCCTGAGTCGCGTAGCCAAATCATTTTTTTACCAAAGCCCAGCGTGTTGTCGGTGAATTTGATTTCATCGAGCCGGATTTCCCACACCGGGGCCGACAGCATTCTGGCAACCGGAAAGTGACGATTGTACGCCTTGCGCGCGAGGTCGCTTTCCTCACCTTCCAGCCTGCGGATCTCACCTTTAAACTGCACACCGCGAATTAACGCTACCGTTTTCGGCTGACCGTTTACCGTTCCGGCAACCGCAGCCTGCGGCCCACTCATCTGCGCGTGGCGCGTTTTTTCTTCCGTCAAAATGTAGAAGGCGACTTTCTGCGCATCAAAAAGATAAAAGGCATTAGCGCACCAGAGTTCCCCTTCCTGCTGCACACACCAAGTGACAACATGTTGTTTTGCCAGCCAACGGCTGATGGCGATGAGTGTTTCCATTGCTGTTCTCTTTTATACTGTGGGCCTGACCTTAACATGCGATGCAGACGATGACACCCTGGTTTCTTTACTTGATCCGTACCGCCGACAATAAGCTTTATACCGGGATCACCACGGATGTCGAACGCCGCTATCAGCAGCACCAAAGCGGCAAAGGGGCGAAAGCACTGCGCGGGAAAGGAGAACTGACGCTGGCGTTTTCTGCGCCAGTGGGCGACCGTTCGCTGGCACTACGGGCGGAATATCGCGTTAAGCAACTGACCAAACGGCAAAAAGAGCGTCTGGTAGCGGAAGGCGCAGGGTTTGCAGAACTGTTGAGCAGCCTGCAAACCCCGGAGATTAAAAGCGATTGAAATGCTCGTGATACTCAACCAGACCGGTTACGCCATTCAGCGCGTCATCCGCTAAACGATGTACCTGGAAGGCGCTTTCAGTGCCCGGCCAGCGGCAACGCAGATCGTGATGCGCCGCCAGTTCAAAGCCGAAACGACTGTACAGCGCCGGATCGCCCAGCGTCACCACTGCGGCATAGCCGAACTCATTAAGCGAATCGAGTCCTTCATAGACCAGTTGGCGTGCCAGCCCCTGTCCACGGTATTTTTCATCAACCGCCAACGGTGCCATGCCGACCCATTGCAGGTCTTCGCCCTGCACATCAACCGGACTAAATGCCACATAGCCAATGACCTGACCTTCGTCATCTGTCGCCACCAGCCCCAGCGTCAGAAAGCCATCTTCACGCAGATCGTGAACCAGCTTCGCTTCCGCATCACTTTCGAATGAGCGACGCAGCAGGGCATCAATACCCGGCGCATCAATGGGAATTTCTACTCGAATTAGCATGGTTCACCTACCGATGTCTGTTTGGTTTCAGGCGCGGTTTTCATTCCCGCCTCAACAAAATCCGCCAGTTGCAGCAGCATCATGCGTAAGGCTTTCGGCATTTGCTCCAGTTCAATGGCGTCCATCAGGTTTTTCACATACACCCCCAGCTCCGTATCGCCTTCAATCACCAGCCGACGCTGGAAGAAGAGCGTATCCGGATCTTGTTTACGCGCCGCAATCATCAGCAGATCGCTGGCGTCGGCACTAAAACTCACATCAGCTTGCGCGTTCTGGCTGACCACCAGTTTGCCATTCACCACCGAGGTAAACCATTGCAGGTCAATATCACGCACATGAATACTTAACCAGCGGCCTTCAAGAAACTCCAGCTCGCCATCATCCAGCGCCTGACGGAATTGCCAGCTTAAGACCTGCTCAAGAACCTGGCGTTTTAGCGCAAATGGCGTCAGTTTTACCGGTACACTCAACAGAGATGGCCCCAAATGCACAATACGGGAACGCAGTTTATCCAACACGAGTTTTACTCCCTGTTTCAACAATCATCCTATTTTGCCATATCAGAAAAATAACATAGCGGTATAAATCAACAATTCCATATGAAATTGCTGCTACCACCAATACAACTTTAACTGCCTTAAATCAAAAATTGTCGCAGCAAGGTTAACTAAAATCCCAGTTCGTTAACATTTTTGCGTTTTGATAGCGCAACCTTCAGGAAAAATTATGGAGCTGCTCTGCCCTGCCGGAAATCTCCCGGCGCTTAAGGCGGCCATCGAAAACGGCGCAGATGCTGTTTATATCGGGCTAAAAGATGATACCAATGCCCGTCACTTCGCCGGCCTTAACTTTACCGAGAAAAAATTGCAGGAAGCGGTGAGTTTTGTCCATCAACATCGCCGCAAACTTCACATCGCGATTAACACTTTTGCGCATCCGGACGGTTACGCCCGTTGGCAGCGTGCCGTGGATATGGCGGCGCAGCTGGGTGCCGACGCGCTGATCCTCGCCGACCTCGCCATGCTGGAGTACGCCGCCGAGCGTTACCCGCATATTGAACGTCATGTGTCAGTGCAGGCTTCGGCGACCAATGAAGAGGCGATTAACTTTTATCATCGCCATTTTGACGTTGCCCGCGTGGTGCTGCCGCGCGTGTTGTCGACTCATCAGGTGAAACAGCTGGCACGGGTTACTCCTGTCCCGCTGGAAGTGTTTGCTTTCGGCAGCCTGTGCATTATGTCGGAAGGCCGTTGCTATCTGTCGTCGTATCTGACGGGTGAGTCGCCCAACACTGTGGGTGCGTGTTCTCCGGCCCGTTTCGTGCGCTGGCAACAAACGCCGCAGGGGCTGGAATCCCGCCTGAACGAAGTGCTGATCGACCGTTATCAGGACGGCGAAAACGCAGGTTATCCGACGCTGTGTAAAGGGCGTTATCTGGTGGACGTCGAGCGCTATCACGCGCTGGAAGAACCAACCAGTCTCAATACCCTGGAACTGCTGCCGGAGTTAATGGCTGCGAATATTGCTTCGGTGAAAATTGAAGGCCGCCAGCGTAGCCCGGCGTATGTCAGCCAGGTGGCGAAAGTCTGGCGTCAGGCTATCGACCGTTGTAAGGCCGATCCGCAAAACTTCGTACCGCAAAGCGTGTGGATGGAGACGCTCGGGTCGATGTCCGAAGGCACGCAAACCACCCTTGGCGCGTATCACCGTAAATGGCAGTGAGAAGAGCAATGAAATATTCCTTAGGGCCAGTGCTGTGGTACTGGCCAAAAGAGACGCTGGAAGATTTTTATCAGCAAGCCGCCGCCAGCAGCGCCGACGTGATTTATCTTGGTGAAGCGGTATGCAGCAAGCGCCGGGCAACCAAAGTTGGCGACTGTCTGGAGATGGCAAAATCGCTCGCCGGAAGTGGCAAGCAGATTGTGCTCTCCACGCTGGCGCTGGTGCAGGCATCCTCTGAACTGGGCGAACTGAAACGCTATGTTGAGAACGGTGAGTTTCTGATTGAAGCCAGCGATCTCGGCGTGGTGAATATGTGCGCTGAACGCAAACTGCCGTTCGTCGCCGGGCACGCGCTGAACTGCTACAACGCGGTGACGCTGAAAATATTGCTCAAACAGGGCATGATGCGCTGGTGTATGCCGGTGGAGCTTTCCCGCGACTGGCTGGTGAATCTGCTTAATCAGTGCGATGAGCTGGGCATTCGCAACCAGTTTGAAGTGGAAGTCCTGAGCTACGGTCATCTACCGCTGGCCTACTCCGCCCGCTGCTTTACCGCGCGTTCGGAAGACCGCCCGAAAGATGAGTGTGAAACCTGCTGCATTAAGTATCCGAACGGGCGCAACGTGCTGTCGCAGGAAAACCAACAAGTGTTTGTACTCAATGGCATTCAGACCATGAGCGGCTACGTTTACAACCTCGGTAACGAGCTGGCATCCATGCAGGGATTGGTTGATGTAGTCCGCCTGTCACCGCAGGGCACTGACACTTTCGCGATGCTCGACGCCTTCCGCGCTAATGAAAATGGCGCTGTGCCACTGCCGTTGACGGCAAACAGCGACTGTAACGGCTACTGGCGGCGGCTGGCAGGACTGGAGCTGCAAGCCTAAGTAAATAGCTCACTTTGTTAACAACTTTAACTATTCTTTAATGCAGTATTAAAGATTAATCGGTAACAAAGTGAGCTGTTATGACTGATAAAACCATTGCGTTTTCGCTACTCGATCTGGCCCCCATACCCGAAGGCTCTTCAGCGCGGGAAGCGTTCTCCCACTCTCTCGATCTCGCCCGTCTGGCTGAAAAGCGCGGCTATCATCGCTACTGGCTGGCAGAACACCACAATATGACCGGCATTGCCAGTGCTGCAACATCGGTATTGATTGGCTATCTGGCGGCGAATACCACCACGCTGCATCTGGGGTCTGGCGGCGTGATGTTGCCTAACCACTCACCGTTGGTCATTGCCGAACAGTTCGGCACACTCAATACGCTCTATCCGGGGCGAATCGATTTGGGGCTGGGTCGTGCTCCGGGTAGTGACCAACGGACAATGATGGCGCTACGTCGTCATATGAGCGGCGATATTGATAATTTCCCCCGCGATGTCGCGGAGCTGGTGGACTGGTTTGACGCCCGCGATCCCAATCCGCATGTGCGCCCGGTACCAGGCTATGGCGAGAAAATCCCCGTGTGGTTGTTAGGCTCCAGCCTTTACAGTGCACAACTGGCGGCGCAGCTTGGTCTGCCATTTGCGTTTGCCTCACACTTCGCGCCGGATATGTTGTTCCAGGCGCTGCATCTTTATCGCAGTAACTTCAAACCGTCGGCTCGGCTGGAAAAACCATACGCGATGGTGTGCATCAATATTATCGCCGCCGACAGCAACCGCGACGCTGAATTTCTGTTTACCTCAATGCAGCAAGCCTTTGTGAAGCTGCGCCGTGGCGAAACCGGGCAACTGCCGCCGCCGATTCAAAATATGGATCAGTTCTGGTCACCGTCTGAGCAGTATGACGTGCAGCAGGCGCTGAGTATGTCGTTGGTGGGCGATAAAGCGAAAGTGCGTCATGGTTTGCAGTCGATCCTGCGCGAAACCGACGCTGATGAGATTATGGTTAACGGGCAGATTTTCGACCACCAGGCGCGCCTGCATTCGTTTGAGCTGGCGATGGATGTTAAGGAAGAGTTGTTGGGATAGTGTGTCTTAACGCGGGAAGCCTTATCCGAGCTGGCAACGCTGTCCTACGTAGGCCTGATAAGCGAAGCGCATCAGGCATTGTGTAGGCAGCAGAAATGTCGGATAAGGCACCGCTGATTACTGATACACCGGCAGTAAATTAAAGCTCGATAAAATATGCACCAGTGCGTTGCCGACGCCAAACACCAGAATCAGCGCAATCATCGGCTTGCCACCCCAGACGCGGAATTTCGGGCTGCCAAAGCGTTTACGCGATGCGCGGGCCAGCAGTGCCGGAACAATTGCCGCCCAGATGGTAGCCGCTAAACCAGCATAACCAATGGCATACAGGAATCCGTTCGGGAACAGCAGACCACCCACAACAGGCGGGGCAAAGGTCAGCAATGCCGTTTTCAAGCGGCCCACAGCCGAGTCGTCGAAACCAAACAGATCTGCCAGATAGTCAAACAAACCCAGCGTTACGCCAAGGAACGAACTCGCTACCGCAAAGTTTGAGAACACGACCAGCAGAAGGTCCAGGCTACGGCTGTTCAGCACGCCGCTTAATGCTTGTACCAGCACATCAATATTACCGCCCTTCTCGGCGATGCCGATAAACTCCGGACGAGGGATGTTGCCCATTGTCGCCAGCAACCAGATGGTATACAGCGCCAGTGCCATCAGCGTACCGTACACCAGGCATTTCACGATGGTTTTCGGATCTTTGCCGTAATACTTCATCAGGCTTGGCACGTTACCGTGATAACCAAACGACGCCAGGCAGAACGGCAGGGTCATCAGCAAATACGGCGCATAAGATGCATTGCTTTCGGCAACGTTGAACAATGTCGCAGGCTGCACATGCCCCAGCAGGCTACCGAAGGTGAGGAAGAAGGTAATGACTTTCGCCCCCAGCACAATCGCCGTCATGCGGCTGACGGCTTTAGTACTCAACCACACCACAAACGCTACCAGCAGTGCAAAACCAAAACCCGCCGCCCGTGCCGGGACGTTTAGCGACATCTCTGCGAAGGTGTGATGCAGAATCGAACCACTGGCAGAAATATAGGCATAGGTCAGGATATAGAGCACAAAGGCAATGGAAATGCCGTTGACCACGTTCCAGCCTTTGCCCAGCAAATCTTTGGTGATGGTGTCAAAACTCGAACCGATTCGGTAATTCAGGTTAGCTTCCAGAATCATCAAGCCGGAATGCAGCATACAGAACCAGGTAAAGATCAGCGCTGCCATTGACCAGAAAAACCACGCCCCGGACATGACCACTGGCAGAGAAAACATCCCTGCGCCAATAATGGTGCCGCCGATAATCACCACGCCGCCAAGCAGCGACGGTGACGTTTGGGTGGTGGTTAGTGCTGCCATGAGGGCTTCTCTCCAGTGAAAAATAGTGCGACTGCGTTGTTATGCATTGCACTGTACCAGTACATGAGTACAAAAGACAGAAAAAAAGCCCCGATGGTTAAAATCGGGGCTGTATATATTATTTTACAGATTGTGTTCGCTGTTCAGCGATGATTACGCATCACCACCGAAACGACGACGACCGGTAGAGTCATCACGACGCGGTGCGCGGCCTTCACGACGTTCGCCGCTAAAACGACGACCATCACCACGACCACCTTCACGGCGTTCACCGCTGAAGTTACGACCGCCTTCACGACGCTCGCCACCGAAACCACGACCACCGCCACGACGCTCACCGCCAGTATGCGGCTGTGCATCGCCCAGTAACTGCATGTTCATCGGCTTGTTGAGAATGCGAGTGCGCGTAAAGTGTTGCAGCACTTCACCCGGCATACCTTTCGGCAGTTCGATGGTGGAGTGAGAAGCAAACAGCTTGATGTTACCGATGTAACGGCTGCTGATGTCGCCTTCGTTAGCAATCGCGCCAACGATATGACGAACTTCAACACCATCATCGCGGCCCACTTCAATGCGGTACAGCTGCATATCGCCAACATCACGACGTTCACGACGCGGACGATCTTCACGGTCGCCACGCGGGCCACGGTCGTTACGATCGCGCGGACCACGGTCATCACGGTCACGGAATTCACGTTTCGGACGCATCGGCGCATCTGGCGGAACAATCAGAGTACGTTCACCCTGTGCCATTTTCAGCAGTGCCGCAGCCAGAGTTTCGAGATCCAGCTCTTCACCTTCTGCAGTCGGCTGAATTTTGCTCAGCAGTGCGCGGTATTGATCCAGATCGCTGCTTTCCAGCTGCTGCTGTACTTTAGCGGCGAATTTTTCCAGACGGCGTTTGCCCAGCAGTTCTGCGTTCGGCAGTTCTACTTCCGGAATAGTCAGCTTCATAGTACGTTCAATGTTGCGCAGCAGACGACGCTCGCGGTTCTCAACGAACAGCAGCGCGCGGCCAGCACGACCCGCACGACCGGTACGACCGATACGGTGAACGTAAGACTCAGAATCCATCGGGATATCGTAGTTAACCACCAGGCTGATACGCTCAACGTCCAGGCCACGGGCCGCAACGTCGGTCGCAATCAGGATGTCCAGACGACCGTCTTTAAGGCGTTCCAGTGTCTGCTCACGCAGCGCCTGGTTCATGTCACCGTTCAGCGCGGCGCTATTGTAGCCGTTACGCTCAAGAGCTTCAGCCACTTCCAGAGTCGCGTTTTTGGTACGAACGAAGATAATCGCCGCATCAAAATCTTCCGCTTCCAGGAAACGTACCAGTGCTTCGTTTTTACGCATACCCCACACAGTCCAGTAGCTCTGGCTGATGTCAGGACGGGTAGTCACGCTGGACTGAATACGCACTTCCTGCGGCTCTTTCATAAAGCGGCGGGTAATGCGACGAATCGCTTCCGGCATGGTTGCAGAGAACAGAGCGGTCTGATGACCTTCCGGGATCTGCGCCATAATGGTTTCAACGTCTTCGATGAAGCCCATGCGCAGCATTTCGTCAGCTTCATCCAGAACCAGACCGCTCAGTTTAGAGAGGTCCAGAGTGCCACGTTTCAGGTGGTCCAGCAGACGGCCCGGAGTACCGACAACGATCTGCGGCCCCTGACGCAGGGCGCGTAATTGCACGTCATAACGCTGGCCGCCGTACAGGGCAACCACATTTACGCCGCGCATGTGTTTAGAGAAATCCGTCATTGCTTCAGCAACCTGTACCGCCAGTTCGCGGGTCGGTGCCAGCACCAGAATCTGTGGTGCTTTCAGCTCAGGATCAAGATTCTGCAGCAGAGGTAAAGAGAATGCTGCAGTTTTTCCGCTCCCCGTCTGGGCCATACCCAGAACGTCGCGGCCATTCAGCAGATGTGGAATACACTCTGCCTGAATTGGAGATGGTTTTTCGTAACCCAGATCGTTAAGGGCTTCAAGGATAGGAGCCTTCAGGCCCAGATCTGCAAAAGTGGTTTCGAATTCAGCCATGTAGTACGTGTGCCTCAAAATTAATGGCGGCCAGTCTACATAACTCATCATGAAATTGATCAGCAATTTTCATTGAAAAGTGTGAACCGGCTCAAAGTAGGTGTATTAACGAACAACAACGCCCTCACCCGTTAAGGTGATGGCAATCAAAAAAGATTACGGGCTGATGTGTACGTCAGCTATTGCTGGTCCGATTCTGCCAGGTCATCTTGGTCCTGGCCCAGGAGCGATAATTCCAACAATGCGTATCGGTGCTCAACAAAGTTATGAACGTTGTTGGCAACCGCCAGTTTGAACAGTGCCGTGGCGCTGTCCAAATCCCCCAGACTTAGGTAGTACTTACCTAAATAGAAGTTGGTTTCACTGAGATGCTCAGCGAGCGAGGTGTTATCCGTTGCGTCCGCCTTGAGCCTTTCCATTAACGTTTGTTCGCTAATGTTGCCCAGGTAGAACTCGACAATGTTCCATCCCCACTGTTCCTTATCCGATTTTTCGAAGTGCTGTTTCAACACTTCTTTAGCCTGCTTCTCATCGAGCTTCTGCTCGGCGAGATAAAGCCACAGACTACGGAAAGGATCATTGGGATCGTCTTGATAAAACGCCAGCAGATCATCTTGCGCTAACTTGTCACGACCGCCGTAATATAATGCGATCCCGCGATTCAAGTGCGCGTAGTTGTAAGTTGGATCAAGCTCAAGTACAGAATCAAACGCTTCATAGGCAGCATCAAAATTGCCTGCCTGCGTTAAATATATGCCTAAGTAATTGAATACTTCAGGCATATCCGGTCGGATTGCCAGCGCTTGCGAAAAATCGTTACGCGCTAATGCCCTCAGACCGAGACTATCATACAACACTCCGCGCTCATATAAAAGCTGTGCGCGTTCGTCATCGGTTAAAGCCCGACTGGCAAGGATTTGTTCCATACGTGCCAGAATCACTTCCTGCTGTAAAGTCGGTTGCAATGGTACCGCGAGGACTTCACTTTTACGCCAGGAAGTATTACTGCATCCTGCAAGCGTAAGTGCTGTCGCAACGAAACACCAGCGCAAAAAAGGCTTCATTTCCCACTCCCGAAGACCACGGTTGAATGAACGTCCTGTTCCCGGTTGCTAACAAGGCGTCCTGCCCGGTTAAAAGCCCCCGCCGCAGCGGAGGGCAAATGGCAACCTTACTCGCCCTGTTCAGCAGCCGGAGCTTCCGGTGCTGCAGCAGGTTGAGACTGCTCAGTCGCTTCTTTAATGCTCAGACGGATACGGCCCTGGCGATCAACTTCCAGAACTTTCACCGGTACTTCCTGACCCATCTGCAGGTAATCGGTCACTTTCTCAACGCGTTTGTCAGCGATTTGAGAGATGTGTACCAGACCTTCTTTACCGCCGCCGATGGCAACAAATGCGCCAAAGTCAACGATACGGGTCACTTTACCAGTGTAGACGCGGCCCACTTCGATTTCTGCAGTGATCTCTTCGATACGACGAATAGCATGTTTCGCTTTCTCGCCGTCGGTCGCTGCAATCTTCACAGTACCGTCATCTTCGATTTCGATGGTGGTGCCAGTTTCTTCGGTCAGGGCACGGATAACAGAGCCGCCTTTACCGATAACGTCTTTGATCTTGTCCGGGTTGATCTTGATGGTATGGATACGCGGTGCGAACTCAGAGATATCGCCACGCGGCGCGTTGATCGCCTGTTCCATTACGCCCAGGATATGCAGACGCGCACCTTTAGCCTGGTTCAGCGCAACCTGCATGATCTCTTTGGTGATACCTTCAATTTTGATATCCATCTGCAATGCAGAGATACCCTCGCGGGAACCCGCAACTTTGAAGTCCATATCGCCCAAGTGATCTTCGTCGCCCAAAATGTCAGACAGTACAACGTAGTTGTCGCCTTCTTTCACCAGACCCATTGCGATACCCGCAACGGCAGCTTTGATCGGCACACCTGCGTCCATCAGCGCCAGAGACGCGCCGCACACGGAAGCCATAGAAGAGGAACCGTTGGATTCAGTGATTTCAGACACAACACGTACGGTGTACGGGAATTTGTCCATATCCGGCATGACTGCCAGCACGCCGCGCTTCGCCAGACGACCGTGACCAATTTCACGACGCTTCGGAGAACCGACCATGCCGGTTTCGCCTACGGAGTACGGAGGGAAGTTGTAGTGGAACAGGAAGGTATCGGTACGTTCGCCCATCAGTTCATCAAGAACCTGCGCGTCACGAGCAGTACCCAGCGTTGCGGTAACCAGCGCCTGCGTTTCACCACGGGTGAACAGCGCAGAACCGTGAGTACGCGGCAGCACGCCAGTACGCACATCCAGACCACGGATCATATCTTTTTCACGACCGTCGATACGCGGTTCGCCTGCCAGTACGCGGCTACGAACAACGTTTTTCTCGATCGCGTGCAGAATTTCACCCAGTTCGTTTTCGTCCAGGGTTTCGTCTTCAGCAAGCAGCGTCGCGATGGTTTCAGATTTGATGACATCAACCTGCGCATAACGCTCTTGTTTGTCGGTGATGCGGTAAGCATCGCTCAGGCGAGCTTCAGCCAGTGCAGCAACGCGCGCGTTCAGCGCTTCGTTTACCGGCTCCGGCTGCCAGTCCCAACGTGGTTTACCGGCTTCTTTCACCAGTTCATTGATGTTCTGAATAACAACCTGCTGTTGTTCATGACCGAACACTACTGCGCCCAGCATCTGGTCTTCGCTCAGCAGTTCAGCTTCAGATTCAACCATCAGTACAGCGGCTTCAGTACCGGCAACAACCAGATCCAGTTTGCTCTCTTTCAGCTCGTCCTGAGTCGGGTTCAGTACGTACTGGTCATTGATGTAACCTACGCGAGCAGCACCAATCGGACCATTGAACGGAATACCAGACAGAGACAGTGCTGCGGAAGCACCAATCATCGCGACGATATCCGGGTTAACTTGCGGGTTAACAGAAACCACGGTGGCGATAACCTGAACTTCGTTGACGAAGCCTTCCGGGAACAGCGGGCGAATCGGGCGGTCAATCAGACGCGCGATCAGGGTTTCGCCTTCGCTTGGGCGGCCTTCACGACGGAAGAAGCTACCCGGGATACGACCAGCAGCGTAGGTACGCTCCTGATAGTTAACGGTCAGTGGGAAGAAGTCCTGACCTGGTTTGGCTTTTTTCTGGCCAACAACGGTAACAAATACCGCGGTGTCATCCATGCTAACCATAACAGCGGCAGTAGCCTGACGAGCCATCATGCCGGTTTCCAGAGTCACGGTGTGTTGGCCGTACTGGAATTTACGAACGATCGGATTAAGCAATGTAATATCCTTTCTCTTTCTTAGACAGTACCTTACGGCACTGGTGTTAATACCCGATCTTCTGCGCATCCTCGCGACTAATGACAACCCTAACCCAGCTCTATGTGGGTAAAGCCTCTCATTAGCCGCGCGAACCTCTGCAACGGAAGATCATTCATAGCAACAATACATTAGTTTCCAGTGAATTGCTGCCGTCAGCTTGAAAAAAGGGGCCACTCAGGCCCCCTTTTCTGAAACTCGCAAGAATTAGCGACGCAGACCCAGGCGCTCGATGAGCTGGGTGTAACGTGCTACGTCTTTACGTTTCAGGTAGTCGAGCAGTTTACGACGCTGAGAAACCATGCGCAGCAGACCACGACGGCTGTGGTGATCTTTTTTGTGCTCTGCAAAGTGGCCCTGCAGGTGGTTGATCTGTGCAGTCAGCAGTGCTACCTGAACTTCAGTAGAACCGGTGTCGTTTGCGTCACGACCAAACTCAGAAACGATTTTAGCTGTTGCTTCAGTACTTAGAGACATTTTAAAACTCCAAAGTATATAGAATGAAAGGACGCCGATCTCTAATTCAGCGATCCCTGTGTACGTTACGCAAAGTGTTAAACAATTTACGCGACGTTAAGCGGCAGTATTCTACTCGTAGCGACCTGTTATCGCAAGACGGTTAACATTACGCCGGGTATTCAACCACCAGGCGACGAGGCGCAACGCGGCCTTCATCGTCAATTTCGCCCATACCGATAAATTTGCCGTTCTCACCTTCTGTAACGCGAACCAGTCCTTCCAGCGGCGCACCGGATGTACGAACTGGGTTACCATTTTTGAAGTAAACAGAAGACGTTAACGGAAGATTCACCACCGGGTAGTCCGAAGCTGGACTGTCCATTGGCATCAGTAATGGATCAAGTAACTCCGCAGCCGGAATATCCTGCTGTTCGGCTTGTTCGACCAGTTCACGCAGATGTTCCAGGGTCACAATCCGTTCAACCGGATATTTACTTACCGCCAGACGACGCAGGTAAATAACATGCGCGCCACAACCGAGTTTTTCACCCAGGTCATCAATGATGGTGCGGATATAAGTGCCTTTTGAGCAGTGAATTTCCAGCTCCAGCTCATTGCCTTCGTGGCGAATAAACAGCAATTCATAAACGGTAATCGGGCGCGCTTCACGCGGTACTTCAATGCCCTGACGCGCATATTCGTACAGTTTTTTACCCTGATATTTCAGTGCTGAATACATCGAAGGGATCTGTTCGATATCGCCACGGAAAGTATCCAGCGCCGCCGCCAGTTGCTCTGCGCTAAAGGTTACCGGACGTTCTTCAACGATTTGTCCGTCGGCATCAGAAGTATCGGTACGCTGTCCAAGACGCGCAATGACCCGATAGCGTTTGTCGGAGTCCAGCAGATACTGGGAAAACTTCGTCGCTTCCCCGAGGCAAATTGGCAACATGCCAGTTGCCAGCGGGTCCAGCGCACCGGTATGCCCGGCACGGTTGGCGTTATAAATCCGTTTCACTTTTTGCAGCGCATCATTGCTGGACATACCCTGCGGTTTATCCAGCAACAAAACGCCGTTAATGTCGCGACCGCGACGACGAGGACGACTCATTAGTCCTCCTTGCTGTCGTCCGGGTTAACACGACGTTCTTCGTCATGTTTGACCACGCTGGTCACCAGGTTTGACATGCGCATCCCTTCAACCAGAGAGTTGTCGTAGAAGAAGGTCAGTTCCGGCACGATACGCAGGCGCATCGCTTTCCCCAGCAGGCTGCGGATGAAACCAGAAGCTTCTTGCAACGCTTTGATGCCCGCTTTAACCGCGTCTTCATCTTTGTCGTTGAGGAACGTCACATATACTTTGGCATACGCCAGGTCGCGAGACATTTCGACACTGGAAACGGTGGTCATCATGCCCAGGCGAGGATCTTTAATTTCACGCTGCAGGATGAGAGCGATCTCTTTTTGCATTTCCTGCGCTACGCGCTGCGGGCGACCAAATTCTTTCGCCATAATAAATTCTCCTGACAAAAAAGGGGCTGTTAGCCCCTTTTTAAAATTAATTTCAGGTGGAAGGGCTGTTCACGTTGGCCTGATAAGACGCGCCAGCGTCACATCAGGCAATCCATGCCGGATGCGGCGTAAACGCCTTATCCCGCATGGAACCCTAAAAACCTTAAGCGATGGTACGTTGGATCTCGATGATTTCGAATACTTCGATCACATCGCCAGTGCGGACGTCGTTGTAGTTCTTAACGCCGATACCACATTCCATACCGTTACGGACTTCGTTAACGTCATCTTTGAAGCGGCGCAGGGACTCCAGCTCGCCTTCGTAGATAACCACGTTGTCACGCAGAACGCGGATCGGGTTGTGACGTTTAACCACACCTTCGGTAACCATACAGCCTGCGATGGCACCAAATTTCGGCGATTTGAACACGTCACGAACTTCCGCCAGACCGATAATCTGCTGTTTCAGTTCCGGAGACAGCATACCGCTCATCGCCGCTTTCACTTCGTCAATCAGGTTATAGATGACGGAGTAGTAACGCAGATCCAGGCTTTCCGCTTCAATCACTTTACGTGCAGAGGCATCAGCACGTACGTTGAAGCCAACCAGGATGGCGTTGGACGCCGCAGCCAGGGTGGCGTCGGTTTCGGTGATACCACCTACGCCAGAACCGATGATCTTCACTTTAACTTCGTCAGTAGACAGTTTCAGCAAGGAGTCGGAGATCGCTTCCACAGAACCCTGTACGTCTGCCTTCAGGACGATGTTCACTTCGTGAACTTCGCCTTCGGTCATGTTGGCGAACATGTTCTCGAGTTTAGATTTCTGCTGACGCGCCAGTTTAACTTCGCGGAATTTACCCTGACGATACAGTGCAACTTCACGCGCTTTCTTCTCGTCACGTACAACGGTAACTTCATCACCCGCAGCCGGTACGCCGGACAGGCCGAGGATTTCCACCGGAATGGACGGACCCGCTTCCAGCACTTCCTGACCCAGTTCGTTACGCATCGCACGAACACGACCGTATTCGAAGCCACACAGAACGATATCGCCCTTGTGCAGAGTACCTTCACGTACCAGAACGGTAGCAACCGGACCACGACCTTTATCGAGGAAGGATTCGATAACCGCACCGCTCGCCATACCTTTACGTACCGCTTTCAGCTCCAGAACTTCCGCCTGCAGCAGGATAGCGTCCAGCAGTTCATCGATACCAGTACCCGCTTTCGCAGACACATGTACGAACTGGCTTTCACCGCCCCACTCTTCCGGCAGGATGCCGTACTGGGAGAGTTCGTTCTTAACGCGATCCGGATCGGCTTCTGGTTTATCGATCTTGTTCACTGCGACGACCACCGGAACCTGCGCCGCTTTCGCGTGCTGGATTGCTTCGATCGTCTGCGGCATTACGCCGTCGTCGGCAGCAACAACCAGGACTACGATGTCCGTTGCCTGCGCACCACGAGCACGCATTGAAGTAAACGCGGCGTGCCCCGGGGTGTCCAGGAAGGTGATCATGCCGTTTTCAGTTTCAACGTGGTATGCACCAATGTGCTGGGTAATGCCGCCCGCTTCGCCAGAGGCCACTTTCGTTGAACGAATGTAGTCCAGCAGAGAGGTTTTACCGTGGTCAACGTGACCCATGATGGTCACAACCGGCGCGCGCGGTTCAGCCGCAGCACCCGTGTCACGGTCGCTCATTACCGCCTCTTCCAGCTCGTTTTCACGACGCAGGATAACTTTATGGCCCATCTCTTCAGCAACCAGCTGTGCGGTTTCCTGATCGATAACCTGGTTGATGGTTGCCATTGCGCCCAGTTTCATCATCGCTTTGATGACCTGAGAGCCTTTAACCGCCATCTTGTTCGCCAGTTCGCCAACGGTGATAGTTTCGCCGATCACAACGTCACGGTTAACGGCCTGAGCAGGCTTCTGGAAGCCTTGCTGCAGCGAAGAACCTTTACGTTTTCCGCCTTTACCGCCACGTACTGCTGCGCGTGCTTCTTCACGATCAGCTTTTGATTCAGCGTGTTTGTTGCCTTTCTTCGGACGCGCTGCTTTCGCGTTACGACCACGGCCACGGCCGCCTTCGACTTCACGATCGCTTTCGTCTTCTGCCTGGCGAGCATGTTGAGAAGTAGTGACGTGATAATCGCTGGAATCTTCAGTCGGTTCCGCGTTATCAGTCCATTTGTTTTCTTCCGCCATACGACGTGCTTCTTCAGCAACGCGACGTGCTTCTTCTTCGAGTTTACGACGCGCTTCTTCTTCAGCTTTACGCTTGAGCTCTGCAGCTTCCTGCTCACGGCGGGCTTTTTCAGCCTGGGCGTTTTTAGTCATATCGTCTTGTTGATTGCTCACTTTGTCTTTTTCCGCAGCTTCACGTTTCGCTTGTTCAGCAGCTTCACGCTTAGCTTGTTCTGCGGCCTCACGTTCAGCTTTTTGTTGCGCCTCGCGTTTAGCCGATTCTTCTGCCTCACGACGGGCTTGCTCTTCCGCTTCACGCTGCGCTTGCTCTTCCGCTGCAAGGCGTTCAGCCTCTTGCGGATCGCGTTTCACAAAGGTGCGTTTCTTGCGGACTTCGATTTGTACCGATTTGCTTTTTCCACCGGTACCAGGAATGTTAAGGGTGCTGCGTGTTTTACGTTGCAGCGTCAATTTGTCCGGGCCTGAATTTTTCTGATTCAGGTGGTCAATCAAAGTCTGTTTCTCTTGTGCAGACACAGAGTCGTCAGCAGACTTCCGGATACCTGCATCAGCAAATTGCTGTACCAGGCGTTCCACGGAGGTCTGTCGCTCTGCGGCCAGCGTTTTAATCGTTACATCTGTCATGCTGTTCCTTCCTGCTACAGTTTATTACGCTTCGTCACCGAACCAGCAAATATTACGGGCAGCCATAATCAGTGCTCCGGCTTTTTCGTCGGTCAACCCTTCGATATCAGCCAGATCATCAATGCCCTGTTCGGCGAGATCTTCCAGCGTACAAACGCCACGGGCGGCCAGTTTGAATGCCAAATCACGATCTACCCCTTCAAGGTTCAGCAGATCGTCAGCCGGTTTGTTATCACCGAGGCTTTCTTCCTGGGCCTGTGCAATGGTGGCCAGTGCATTTTTAGCACGCTCGCGCAGTGCTTCAACGGTCGGCTCATCAAGGCCTTCGATTTCCAACAGCTCTTTCATCGGCACATAGGCCAGTTCTTCCAGCGTCGAGAAACCTTCTTCTACCAGAACAGTCGCGAAGTCTTCGTCGATGTCGAGATATTTGGTGAAGGTGTCGATCGCTGCGTGCGCTTCCGCCTGATGCTTAGCCTGCAGGTCGTCAACGGTCATTACGTTGAGTTCCCAACCGCTCAGCTGCGAAGCCAGACGCACGTTCTGACCGTTACGGCCAATCGCCTGCGCCAGGTTACCGGCTTCAACGGCGATATCCATGGTGTGTTTATCTTCATCCACCACGATAGAAGCAACGTCTGCCGGTGCCATTGCGTTAATCACAAACTGCGCCGGGTTATCATCCCACAGGACGATATCGATACGCTCGCCGCCCAGTTCAGTAGAAACCGCCTGAACACGCGCGCCACGCATACCTACGCAAGCACCTACCGGATCGATACGTTTATCGTTGGTTTTCACCGCGATTTTCGCACGAGAACCCGGGTCGCGAGCCGCTGCTTTAATTTCAATCACTTCTTCGCCGATTTCCGGCACTTCAATACGGAACAGTTCGATCAGCATTTCCGGCTTGGAACGAGTGACGAACAGTTGCGCGCCACGCGCTTCCGGGCGAACGGAATAAAGCACGCCACGAACGCGGTCGCCAGGGCGGAAGTTTTCACGCGGCAGCATATCTTCGCGCAGGATCACGGCTTCAGCGTTGTTGCCCAGATCCAAAGAGATGTTGTCGCGGTTTACTTTTTTCACCACGCCGGTGATGATTTCACCTTCGTGTTCACGGAACTGATCAACCACCATCGCACGTTCGGCTTCACGCACTTTCTGCACGATAACCTGTTTTGCCGTCTGGGTGGTGATACGGTCAAAGGTAACAGACTCAATCTGATCTTCAACGTAATCGCCCAAGTTCAGGCTTTCATCTTCATAACGTGCGGCTTCAAGGGTGATTTCCTTGGTCGGCTGGGTGACTTCATCAACAACTAACCAGCGACGGAAGGTGTCAAAATCACCGCTTTTGCGATCGATCTGTACACGGACGTCGATCTCTTGCTCATATTTTTTCTTTGTTGCTGTCGCCAGCGCGCTTTCCAATGCTTCGAAAATCTTCTCGCGAGGTAGCGCCTTTTCATTGGATACGGCTTCAACTACAGCCAAAATTTCTTTGTTCATCGCGGGCTTTTCACCTCATCCAGACTATTAAAAGTGGGGAACCAGGTTCGCCTTCTGGATATTACTCAGCGCGAACACTTCATCTTTACCTTCGACGGTAACTGTGATCATTTCACCGTCTACCGCTTTGATAACGCCCTGCCATTTACGACGGTTTTGTACCGCCATACGGAGAACCAGAGTCACCTCTTCTCCGACAAAACGGGCGTAGTGTTCAGCCGTGAACAGTGGGCGATCGAGACCCGGTGAGGAGACTTCCAGGTTATAAGCAACGGTGATGGGATCTTCAACATCCAGCACAGCACTTACCTGGTGGCTCACATCAGCACAATCATCAACATTGATGCCATCTTCACTATCAATATAGATGCGCAGTGTGGATGTGCGACCGCGAATAAATTCGATGCCTACCAGTTCAAAACCCAGGGCCTCAACTGGCGCAGTAATCATCTCTGTTAATTTTTGCTCTAATGTGGACAAGCCCACCCCCAAGACATAAAAAAAGGGCCTAAAGCCCAGTTATTCTGTAGTCAGATAACAAAAAACCCCGATAAATCGGGGCTTTATATAACTGAACCCTATAACCGCAACTGCGGTCTGGAGCACTTTCCAGAAGGATTTTTTCAAATCCCACTACGAAGGCCGAAGTCTTCACAGTATATTTGAAAAAGGACTCTAAGGGAAAGTGGTTGCGGGGGCCGGATTTGAACCGACGACCTTCGGGTTATGAGCCCGACGAGCTACCAAGCTGCTCCACCCCGCGCCTGAAACGTGGCAAATTCTACTCGTTTTGGGTAAAAAATGCAAATACTGCTGGGATTTGGTGTACCGAGACGGGACGTAAAATCTGCAGGCATTATAGTGATCCATGCCACATTTTGTCAACGTTTATTGCTAATCACGTGAATGAATATCCAGTTCACTTTCATTTGTTGAATACTTTTGCCTTCCCCTGCTCTCCCTTAAGCGCATTATTTTACAAAAAACACACTAAACTCTTCCTGTCTCCGATAAAAGATGATTAAATGAAAACTCATTTATTTTGCATAAAAATTCAGTGAGAGCGAAATCCAGGCTCATCATCAGTTAATTAAGCAGGGTGTTATTTTATGACGACGATTCTCAAGCATCTCCCGGTAGGTCAACGTATTGGTATCGCTTTTTCCGGCGGTCTGGACACCAGTGCCGCACTGCTGTGGATGCGACAAAAGGGAGCGGTTCCTTATGCATATACTGCAAACCTGGGCCAGCCAGACGAAGAGGATTATGATGCGATCCCTCGTCGTGCCATGGAATACGGCGCGGAGAACGCACGTCTGATCGACTGCCGCAAACAACTGGTGGCCGAAGGTATTGCCGCTATTCAGTGTGGCGCATTTCATAACACCACCGGCGGCCTGACCTATTTCAACACGACGCCGCTGGGCCGCGCCGTGACTGGTACCATGCTGGTTGCTGCGATGAAAGAAGATGGCGTGAATATCTGGGGTGACGGTAGCACCTATAAAGGAAACGATATCGAACGTTTCTATCGTTATGGTCTGCTGACCAATGCTGAACTGCAGATTTACAAACCGTGGCTTGATACTGACTTTATTGATGAACTGGGCGGCCGTCATGAGATGTCTGAATTTATGATTGCCTGCGGTTTCGACTACAAAATGTCTGTCGAAAAAGCCTACTCCACAGACTCCAACATGCTTGGTGCAACGCATGAAGCGAAGGATCTGGAATACCTCAACTCCAGCGTCAAAATCGTCAACCCGATTATGGGCGTGAAATTCTGGGATGAGAGCGTGAAGATCCCGGCAGAAGAAGTCACAGTACGCTTTGAGCAAGGTCATCCGGTGGCGCTGAACGGTAAAACCTTTAGCGACGACGTAGAAATGATGCTGGAAGCTAACCGCACCGGCGGTCGTCACGGCCTGGGCATGAGCGACCAGATTGAGAACCGTATCATCGAAGCGAAAAGCCGTGGTATTTACGAAGCTCCGGGGATGGCACTGCTGCACATTGCGTATGAACGTCTGTTGACCGGTATTCACAACGAAGACACCATTGAGCAGTATCACGCGCATGGTCGTCAGTTGGGCCGTCTGCTGTACCAGGGGCGTTGGTTTGACTCCCAGGCGCTGATGCTGCGTGACTCTCTGCAACGCTGGGTTGCCAGCCAGATCACTGGTGAAGTTACCCTGGAGCTGCGCCGTGGGAACGATTATTCAATCCTGAATACCGTCTCAGAGAACCTGACCTACAAGCCAGAGCGTCTGACGATGGAAAAAGGCGACTCGGTGTTCTCGCCAGATGATCGTATTGGTCAATTGACCATGCGTAATCTGGATATCACTGATACCCGAGAGAAACTTTTTGGTTATGCCAAAACTGGCCTGCTTTCCTCCTCTGCCACTTCAGGCCTGCCGCAGGTGGAGAATATGGAAAACAAAGGCCAGTAATTCGACATCAACCCTGCCCTTCAGGGGTGGGGTTACCTTGCTTATCCTCTGTAAACTCCTTTCTGAGCATCACATAATCGAAAACATCATGGTTTGCATCCACAACCCGTGAGTCTCCTTTATAGTGTGCAATCACTTCCTCAAGCGTTTGCGGCTGTTCCGGCTTTGTTACCCCCATCCACGCATTAATAAGGTAATTATTGTAAGCTGTCGAAAAGATATTGTTTTCCGTTGTGCGATCCACGCCATCCCCAAGAACGGGGCTATACCAGATAAACATCGGGACATGATATGCCTGCTGGCTAGCCTCCCTGCCTCCATGAAAATAGACGTTCTTCTTCGTAGGGTCACGTTCCAGGCCGTGGTCGGCAAAATACATGACCGAGGCGCGGCGATCTTTTAATAATTCAAAAACCTGACCTAGCAAACTATCTGTGTAATGAATGGAGTTGTCATAGCAGGCATCCTGATCGTCCTGCGGTTGAAACACGGCGCTGGATTGCGGATAGGCGCTACAAGCCGGTTCATGGCTTCCATTTAAATGAAGAACAATCAGTTTCTTTTGCTGCGTATTTTGCTGTAATGCTTGCGATAAATGCGGCAACAACAATTCATCAAATCCTCTGACATAAACTGTTTCCATGGCGCGCATGGCGATACTGGTAACTGCTGTACCATTCTGCCGAAAAGCGGATTGCGAGCTTAGCCAGAAAGTCTGAAATCCTGCTTGATTAGCCATATTAATAATGTTGTCGGGGTAATTATGAATGTCATGACTCAAAACAGAATCAACAGTTAAAGAAAGGGGAACCGACAGCGCAGTGTAAGGTGCGCCGCTTATTGCTTGATTAAACAGTTTGATCTGTTTTCTTTGTGCTTCAACTTGCGGTGTCGTAGAGCGTGTATATCCATACAAAGACATATTGTCGACACGTACAGACTCCCCCACAATCAACACGTAGGTATCAATACCTGTATCCCTGACTGATAATTGAAAATACGGCACCGTGTTTGCAATTGAGAGTAATCTTTGATGCTCTTTCGCTGCTAAAGCAAAATAGTTGAGATTGAAAAACGGCGTATAGGTAGCAAATCACGACGCTAGTATATATGGACTGAACGCTTTTTTATTTTTTGCATCTTTATAAGCAAATTGACAAGCGGAAAATAAACTGCCCGAAATGACAATCAGCAATAATATTCCTGTCACTTTTTTTGTCGGCAAGGAAACATCATATTTTATTATTACTGCCAAAAAAAGAAGGGATAAAAAAGCAAAAGCACATAGATAAGGGATATACATCCCCAGCATTTTCACAACTTCATCCGGATCACTCTGCAGCACACTAATCGCAAATCCATCATTGAAAGTTGTACCAAAGGTACACCATGAATAGAGGCTAATACTCATGTCTGCCGCAGTCAGTAACACAAATGGTGCGGCAACAAGCAGGCGAAGCGGAAGGGATGATATACGTTTAACAACCAGGATGGTCAGGACGAAGAACAGCAATCGCTGAACCATATGCGCTCCGGAAGAGGCGACTAAGTTCGTAATACCAAAAACAATAACACAAAGATACAACAACCAATGAGATTTAAAATCTTCTAGCAAATTTGTTGAATACTGTCATCCAGAAATCCAAGTTCACAACCAATATAAACAATTATCAACAATGTTCAATTTTATATCAGACATGTTTTTCAACTCTGATCCATATCAGACCGAAACACTGTTAGTTTTTTCTTTTTAAATGATGCGACCATTGCGTTCTCAGTAATTAAATAACATTATCAATGCGTCTCTAAACATTACGCAGAACGTAGCCATCAGTAGTTATACTGACAGGAGCACGATGGTTTATCGAGAAGTAAACATATCCGTATTCGTACCGGAACTGGAGTTGACACAATAAAGTGCCAATTATGTCAGCAGTAGGGAAAAGTTTATAACTAAGGCGTACCGGCACCATCGTTTCAAGGTACCAGCTACGAGTAAAGCAACTGGACGAGATACAGATACCTGACAACCATTCATCAGACCAGGACCAAAACGAAAAGAGACGCTTTTCAGCGTCTCTTTTCTGGAATTTGGTACCGAGGACGGGACTTGAACCCGTAAGCCCTATTGGGCACTACCACCTCAAGGTAGCGTGTCTACCAATTCCACCACCTCGGCACGGATACTACTTTTTAGTTCGGGATATCGCTGGTCGGCTTAGCCGGAGCAGCTGGCTGAGTTTGTTCGGTTTTCGCCGGTGCACTCAGATTTTCCCATTCGCTACCTCTATTGGTTTTGTTGCTATTGATGTTACCCAGCACCAGACTGATGATGAAGAATAACGTTGCCAGCAGCGCCGTCATGCGGGTCATGAAGTTACCAGAACCACTTGAACCAAACAGCGTAGCGGAAGCGCCTGCTCCGAAGGAGGCTCCCATATCAGCGCCTTTACCTTGCTGCAGCATGATCAGACCAACAAGGCCAATTGCCACAATAAGGAAAACTACTAAAAGAGCTTCGTACATAATCAACCTGTTCCTTGCGGAGTTGCCGCGTACCAATGCTTCAACCAATAAAGCGGGAGTTTTTAATCTTTCCCACTGAAGCGGGTGTGAATACTAACCAAAGCGAATGATCTTCGCAAGGGCAATTTTATCGCATTGTATCAACTGCGGAAAAAAACAGCAAAACCGATGTGTTCGCCGAGAAAAAAGGCGACAATCGCCGCCTTTTTAGCCAGTTATCTAACGCTTTAAACGGCTTTTACTGCATCGGCGATGCGGTGTGCAAATTCAGTCACCTGCGCTTCGTCTTCGCCTTCCACCATCACGCGAATTAACGGTTCGGTGCCGGATTTACGCAGCAACACGCGTCCACGGTCGCCCAGCGCAGCTTCAACCTCTGCGGTCACGGCTTTAACTGACTCATGCTCAAGCGGATCGCCGCTACCTGCGGTGTAACGTACGTTAACCAGAATCTGCGGGAACATTTTCATGCCGCTGCAAAGGTCGTGCAGGCTCATATGGTTACGTGCCATCGCCGCCAGCACCTGCAAGCCAGCAACGATGCCGTCACCGGTAGTGGTTTTATCCAGCAGGATCACATGACCGGAATTCTCTGCACCGATACGCCAGCCTTTCTCCTGCATTTTTTCCAGTACGTAGCGGTCACCCACTTTCGCGCGCGCAAATGGAATTCCTAACTGTTTCAGCGCCAGTTCAAGCCCCATGTTGCTCATCAATGTACCCACAGCGCCACCACGCAGCTGGCCCTGACGAAGACCTTCACGCGCGATGATATACATGCTCTGATCGCCATCGACTTTATTGCCTTCATGGTCAACCATAATCACGCGATCGCCGTCGCCGTCGAAGGCAATACCGAGATCCGCTTTTTCAGCCAGCACACGAGCCTGGAGCGCGCGAACGTCGGTAGCCCCCACTTCGGCATTGATGTTTACACCGTTTGGCTCACAACCGATAGCGATAACGTTCGCCCCCAGTTCGCGCAGCACGTTCGGCGCGATGTGATAAGTCGCACCGTTTGCACAATCCACCACAATCTTCAGTTCACTGAGGCTAAGTTCGTTCGGGAACGTGGCTTTGCAAAACTCGATATAGCGACCCGCGGCATCAACGATACGGCTGGCTTTACCCAGTTCTGCCGAATCAACGCAGCTGATCTCCTTTTCCATTTCCGCTTCGATGGCCTCTTCTACCGCATCCGGCAGTTTAGTGCCGTCGATAGAGAAGAATTTAATCCCATTATCGTAGAACGGGTTATGCGATGCAGATATCACAATTCCGGCCTCTGCGCGGAAGGTACGCGTCAGATAAGCCACGGCCGGTGTTGGCATCGGGCCAGTGAAGAGTGCGGAAAGGCCCGCTGCCGCCAGACCCGCTTCCAGTGCTGACTCCAGCATATAGCCAGAAATACGCGTGTCTTTACCAATAATAATCTTACGGGAGCCGTGGCGCGCCAGCACTTTACCCGCGGCCCAACCCAGCTTAAGCACAAAATCAGGTGTGATCGGCGCATCCCCTACACGACCACGAATCCCATCGGTACCGAAATATTTACGATTACTCATAGCGTTTGTTTTCCTTTGCAGACAGAGTGGCTTCCACCACCCGCATCGCTTCTACGGTTTCTTTGACGTCATGAACACGAATGATGTGCGCGCCTTGCATTGCGGCAATGACCGCACAGGCCAGACTACCGCTCAGGCGCTCGGACGGCCCCACGTTCAGCAGCTGCCCAATCATCGATTTTCGTGACATACCCACCAACAGCGGCAGGTTGAAATGGTGAAATTCAGCCAGGCGCGCCAGTAATGAATAGTTATGGGAGAGATTTTTACCGAAACCGAATCCGGGGTCGAGCAACAATTTCTCTTTTGCGATACCCGCCTGCTCGCAACGTGCTATTTGCTCAATAAAGTAGCGATTCACTTCTGCAAAGACATCGTCATACTTCGGAGCTTCCTGCATGGTTTTTGGATTTCCCTGCATATGCATCAGACAAACCGGTAAACCGGTTTCTGCAGCCGTCTCCAGAGCGCCAGGTTCGGAAAGGGAGCGGATATCATTAATAATGTGAGCGCCAACTTTCGCTGACTCACGGATGACTTCTGGTTTGGATGTATCGACCGAGATCCAGACTTCGAAGCGTTGAGCAATTGCCTCAACCACAGGAATAACACGTTGCAACTCTTCTTCAACGCTAACTTCCGCCGCCCCTGGGCGCGTGGACTCGCCACCAACGTCAATGATCGTCGCGCCAGCATTGATCATCAGATTCGCATGTTTCACCGCATCTATCAGCGAGTTATGCGTGCCACCATCCGAAAAGGAATCAGGCGTGACGTTGAGGATCCCCATTACGTGAGGATGGCTAAGGTCCAGTGAAGTACCCTGGGCAAAGAGTTTCATGATGTTATCCCTGGTATGAATTGATAAGAAAAAACCCCGGAGCACGCCCCGGGGTTTTCGGTACAAATACAGTCATCTGATGCGGGAACTTACTTGTCGCCTAACTGCTCTGACATGGTGTTACCCGGGTTCGGCGTACGCGGTTCATCAACCGGACGAGGAGCCTTTGGACTACCATTGTCGCCAGAATTGTTAGAAGCGCCTGGTTCTTCCCAGCCCGCTGGCGGACGTACATCGCGACGTGCCATCAGGTCATCAATCTGCGGTGCGTCGATAGTCTCATATTTCATGAGAGCATCTTTCATCGCATGCAGAATATCCATATTGTCGGTCAGAAGCTGACGCGCACGATTATAGTTACGCTCAATCAGTGCTTTCACTTCCTGGTCGATGATACGTGCAGTTTCATCGGACATATGTTTCGCTTTCGCTACGCTACGGCCGAGGAATACTTCACCTTCTTCTTCCGCGTACAGCAGTGGACCCAATTTCTCAGAGAAGCCCCACTGAGTCACCATGTTACGTGCCAGGTTGGTCGCAACTTTAATATCGTTGGACGCACCGGTAGAAACATGTTCCGGCCCGTAGATGATCTCTTCTGCCAGACGACCACCGTACAGCGTAGAAATCTGGCTTTCCAGTTTCTGACGGCTGGCGCTGATTGCGTCGCCCTCAGGCAAGAAGAAAGTCACACCCAGCGCACGACCGCGTGGGATAATCGTCACTTTATGCACCGGATCGTGTTCCGGCACTAGGCGACCGATAATCGCATGACCCGCTTCGTGGTAAGCCGTTGATTCTTTCTGCGCTTCCGTCATCACCATGGAGCGACGTTCCGCACCCATCATGATTTTGTCTTTCGCTTTCTCGAACTCAACCATCGACACAACGCGTTTGTTGCCACGAGCAGCGAACAGTGCCGCTTCGTTCACCAGGTTCGCCAGGTCAGCACCGGAGAAACCAGGAGTACCACGGGCAATGATTGCCGCGTCGATATCGGGTGCCAATGGTACGCGACGCATGTGAACTTTCAGGATCTGCTCACGACCGCGAACATCTGGCAAGCCGACCACAACCTGGCGGTCGAAACGGCCAGGACGCAGCAGGGCCGGGTCGAGAACGTCCGGACGGTTAGTCGCGGCGATAACGATGATACCTTCATTACCTTCGAAGCCATCCATCTCAACCAGCATCTGGTTCAGAGTCTGTTCACGTTCATCGTGACCACCGCCCAGACCAGCGCCACGCTGGCGGCCTACGGCGTCGATTTCATCGATAAAAATGATGCACGGTGCCGCTTTCTTCGCCTGTTCGAACATGTCACGAACACGGGATGCACCCACACCGACGAACATTTCTACGAAGTCAGAACCGGAGATAGTAAAGAACGGAACTTTCGCTTCGCCTGCAATCGCTTTCGCCAGCAACGTTTTACCGGTACCCGGAGGACCGACCATCAGGACGCCTTTCGGGATCTTACCGCCGAGTTTCTGGAAGCGGCTCGGCTCGCGCAGATACTCTACCAGTTCAGCAACTTCTTCTTTTGCTTCGTCGCAGCCCGCAACGTCAGCAAAGGTCGTTTTGATCTGATCTTCCGTCAGCATGCGCGCTTTGCTCTTACCAAACGACATGGCACCTTTGCCACCGCCGCCCTGCATTTGACGCATGAAGAAGATCCAGACACCAATCAGCAACAGCATCGGGAACCAGGAGATGAAGATAGAAGCCAGCAGGCTTGGTTCTTCAGGCGGTTCACCGACAACCTTGACGTTCTTGGTCAACAGGTTATCCAGTAATTTCGGATCCTGAACCGGAATGTAAGTGGTATAACGGTTACTATCTTTCTTGGTAACGTTGATTTCACGTCCGTTGATACGCGCTTCACGAACCTGGTCGTTATTGACCTCTTGTAGGAAGGTAGAGTAATCCACCTTACGGCCATTAGACTCGCTGGGCCCAAAGCTCTGGAATACTGACATCAGCACAACGGCAATGACCAGCCAGAGTATTAGGTTTTTCGCCATGTCACTCAAGGGATTAACCTCTTATTACAACTGTGTTAAAAACAGCGTCAGGATACTCTATATCCAGCATCTTTCAAACTTTCGTCTGAAATCTCCCGGTTAGGGTTTACGCCCGGTCGCTACAATATACACTTCTCGCGAACGTGCACGAGAAGAGTCCGGCTTACGAACTTTGACCTTCGTAAACAGGGAGCGAATTTCCCTTAGATACTCATCGAAACCTTCGCCCTGGAACACCTTCACTACAAAACTGCCACCTGGCGCTAATACATCACGACACATTTCTAGCGCCAGTTCCACCAGATACATGGCACGGGGGATATCCACCGCCGGTGTTCCGCTCATGTTTGGTGCCATATCGGACATGACAACCTGGACTTTGCTGTCGCCAACGCGCTCCAGCAGTGCTTTCATCACCAGTTCATCACGAAAATCGCCCTGAAGAAAGTCCACACCAACGATAGGATCCATAGGTAAAAGATCGCAAGCGATGATGCGGCCTTTGCCGCCAATTTGGGTGACCACATATTGTGACCAACCACCCGGAGCAGCACCAAGGTCGACAACCGTCATTCCCGGTTTAAAGAGTTTGTCACTTTGCTGTATTTCATCAAGTTTAAACCAGGCACGGGAACGTAATCCCTTTTTCTGTGCCTGTTGAACATATTTATCGCTAAAGTGTTCCTGAAGCCAGCGGCTGGAGCTGGCAGAACGCTTCTTACCTGTCATTTAACTTTCCCATGGGGATAACTCATCGTAACCAATTGCGTAAATTTTTACGCGCCTATTTGGTGATATATGGGAGATGGCGGTAGAATGACCCGTTTTCAATCCCAACGTAAGCAAAAAATACGATGAATCTGAGTACTAAACAAAAACAGCACCTGAAAGGTCTGGCACATCCGCTCAAGCCAGTTGTTCTGCTTGGCAGTAATGGTTTGACCGAAGGGGTGCTGGCCGAGATTGAACAAGCGTTAGAGCACCATGAACTCATCAAGGTGAAAATCGCCACCGAAGATCGCGAAACAAAAACCTTGATCGTGGAAGCTATCGTGCGCGAAACCGGCGCCTGTAATGTACAGGTCATCGGTAAAACGCTGGTGCTTTATCGCCCAACTAAAGAACGTAAAATCTCGCTGCCACGCTAAGATTATCCTAAAGTTACACACATTTGCTGTGTAAAACGAGGGGTTTTCCGCAGGCAGGAGAGCAAAATGCCACGCTCTGTTCGTTGATAAAAGGCCGCAGAGCGGCCTTTTTCCTTTCTTTACAATACATCAACATCTTGAGTATTGGGTAATTCTTACAGGTATTCCACCTTAATTACTTCAAATTCTACTTCGCCGCCCGGCGTTTTGATGACCACAACATCATCTTCTTCTTTGCCGATCAGGCCACGAGCAATAGGCGAGTTTACAGAAATCAGGTTTTGTTTAAAGTCAGCTTCGTCATCGCCAACGATGCGATAAGTCTGTTCTTCGTCAGAATCCAGATTCAGCACCGTTACGGTAGCACCAAAAATAACGCGCCCATTGTTGGGCATTTTGGTGACATCAATCACCTGCGCGTTTGACAGCTTGGCTTCGATGTCTTTGATACGGCCTTCGCAGAAGCCCTGCTGTTCACGAGCTGCGTGGTATTCGGCGTTTTCTTTCAGGTCGCCATGCTCACGCGCTTCCGCGATAGCAGCAATGATTTCAGGACGGCGCACAGATTTCAGAAAATCCAGCTCTTCGCGTAATTTTTCAGCGCCGCGTAAGGTCATCGGAATAGCTTGCATTTGTTATACCTCTTGAATATTCCTGATGGGGCAAGTCTTCACCCACCCCGGCTGTTCGGCCTGCCCGGCATAACTCCTCACCGGGACCAGAAGCAAAAAAATACCGACCCGGGTACAAGTCCCAGGTCAGCTACAATTCACATTTTGATGGTCATTTTACCCTGAAGTTCCCGAAGGGTCATCGTTTACTTTATAGGGCGTTGCGCCGTAGTATGACGGCTCGATTCCAGGTTGTTAGCGCGAGATTATGCGATTTTCCAGATTTATCATCGGATTGACCAGCTGTATAGCGTTCAGTGTTCAGGCCGCGAATGTTGATGAGTACGTTACTCAACTCCCCGCAGGTGCCAACCTTGCCCTGATGGTGCAAAAAGTCGGTGCGTCGGCCCCCGCTATTGATTACCACAGTCAGCAGATGGCGCTGCCCGCCAGTACCCAGAAAGTGATTACTGCGCTGGCGGCGTTGATTCAACTCGGCCCCGATTTTCGTTTCACCACGACGCTTGAAACCAAAGGCAATGTGGAAAACGGCGTACTTAAGGGTGACTTAGTGGCGCGATTTGGTGCCGATCCGACGTTAAAACGTCAGGATATTCGCAATATGGTCGCGACTTTGAAAAAATCTGGCGTCAACCAAATCGATGGCAATGTGTTGATAGATACCTCCATTTTCGCCAGCCACGATAAAGCCCCCGGCTGGCCATGGAATGACATGACACAATGCTTTAGCGCTCCGCCTGCTGCCGCCATAGTTGACCGCAACTGTTTCTCCGTCTCGCTCTACAGTGCCCCAAAGCCTGGTGATATGGCTTTTATACGCGTGGCATCTTATTACCCCGTTACGATGTTCAGCCAGGTACGCACCCTCCCCCGTGGTTCTGCCGAAGCGCAATACTGCGAACTGGATGTGGTGCCAGGCGACCTGAACCGCTTTACGCTGACGGGATGCCTGCCACAACGTTCTGAGCCGCTCCCGTTGGCTTTTGCCGTGCAGGATGGAGCCAGCTATGCCGGTGCAATTCTGAAAGATGAGTTAAAACAGGCGGGTATCACCTGGAGCGGAACACTGCTGCGCCAGACTCAGGTTAACGAACCTGGAACGGTAGTTGCCAGTAAACAGTCGGCCCCGCTGCACGATCTGCTTAAGATTATGCTGAAAAAGTCGGACAACATGATCGCCGATACGGTTTTCCGCATGATCGGCCATGCGCGCTTCAATGTGCCTGGAACATGGCGGGCTGGGTCGGACGCCGTGCGTCAGATCCTGCGCCAGCAAGCCGGTGTCGATATTGGTAACACCATTATTGCCGATGGTTCAGGGCTTTCGCGGCATAACCTGATTGCCCCCGCCACCATGATGCAGGTGCTGCAATACATTGCCCAACACGACAATGAACTTAACTTTATCTCCATGCTGCCGCTGGCGGGCTATGACGGCTCTTTGCAGTACCGTGCAGGTCTGCATCAGGCGGGCGTGGATGGCAAAGTCTCAGCGAAAACCGGTTCGTTGCAGGGGGTATATAACCTGGCGGGATTCATTACCACAGCGAGCGGGCAACGAATGGCATTTGTACAATATCTTTCTGGCTATGCAGTAAAACCCGCGGATCAGCGTAATCGCCGTATTCCGTTAGTGCGTTTTGAAAGCCGTTTGTACAAAGATATTTATCAGAACAATTAGTCAAAAAGAAACCCCGGCGCATGGC
>NZ_JBQZXC010000024.1:0-38636 GCF_053555815.1 Shigella sp. SIG6
TAAATCGTCGCCAGATAAATCAGGCGTTATTAAGTACGGGCGATTTGGCGCATGATGAATTCTAAATAAAAAATTGTTCGGAGGCTGCAATGCGTGTCAAACATGCAGTAGTTCTACTCATGCTTATTTCGCCATTAAGTTGGGCTGGAACCATGACTTTCCAGTTCCGTAATCCAAACTTTGGTGGTAACCCAAATAATGGCGCTTTTTTATTAAATAGCGCTCAGGCCCAAAACTCTTATAAAGATCCGAGCTATAACGATGACTTTGGTATTGAAACACCCTCAGCGTTAGATAACTTTACTCAGGCCATCCAGTCACAAATTTTAGGTGGGCTACTGTCGAATATTAATACCGGTAAACCGGGCCGCATGGTGACCAACGATTATATTGTTGATATTGCTAACCGCGATGGTCAATTGCAGTTGAACGTGACAGATCGTAAAACCGGACAAACCTCGACCATCCAGGTTTCGGGTTTACAAAATAACTCAACCGATTTTTAAGCCCCAGCTTCATAAGGAAAATAATCATGCAGCGCTTATTTCTTTTGGTTGCCGTCATGTTACTGAGCGGATGCTTAACCGCCCCGCCTAAAGAAGCCGCCAGACCGACATTAATGCCTCGTGCTCAGAGCTACAAAGATTTGACCCATCTGCCAGCGCCGACGGGTAAGATCTTTGTTTCGGTATACAACATTCAGGACGAAACCGGGCAATTTAAACCCTACCCGGCAAGTAACTTCTCCACTGCTGTTCCGCAAAGCGCCAGGGCTTACAAAACCTGCTTAACGAGCGCAAGGTTATTCGTGCGGCACAAGAAAACGGCACGGTTGCCATTAATAACCGAATCCCGCTGCAATCTTTAACGGCGGCAAATATTATGGTTGAAGGTTCGATTATCGGTTATGAAAGCAACGTTAAATCGGGCGGTGTTGGGGCAAGATATTTTGGGATCGGTGCAGACACGCAATACCAGCTCGATCAGATTGCCGTGAACCTGCGTGTCGTCAATGTGAGTACCGGTGAGATCCTCTCCTCGGTGAACACCAGTAAGACGATACTTTCCTATGAAGTTCAGGCCGGGGTTTTCCGCTTTATTGACTACCAGCGCTTGCTGGAAGGGGAAGTGGGTTACACCTCAAACGAACCCGTTATGCTGTGTCTGATGTCGGCTATCGAAACAGGGGTCATTTTCCTGATGAATGATGGTATCGACCGTGGTCTGTGGGATTTGCAAAATAAAGCGGAACGGCAGAATGACATTCTGGTGAAATACCGCCATATGTCGGTTCCACCGGAATCCTGACAGATAAAAATGCCGGAATTAATAATCCGGCATTTACTGTTTAAGCGAAAGCGTGAGTGCCCCTCACGCTTTATTTTTGATTTCCTACTCACGGTGAGCCGTCTTTGCACTACGCGCCGCCAGCCACAGGCCGCTGTTTTTCATTGCGTAACCAAATACCAGCCCAAGCGCCAGCGAAGGTAACACCAGTTTCCAGTCACCCTGCCCGGCAAACGTCGCGCATGCGCCTATAAACGTCCCCGGAACAAATGAAAGCAGCAGCTGTTTGGCCTGAATACACATCAGAAACGCGACAATACCGGTTATGACATAACCGAGAATTTCCAGATGTGGTGCCAGTGCACTACCGTAAATAATGACCATCGCCCACACCACGCCACTAAGCAGGGTTGCAGCGGAGATCGCCAGCCCTTTCAGCCCACCTTGCGGGCAAGCAAAGTAGGCCGTACAGCCCAGGAAGCCCGCCCAGCTTAGTAAGCCTAGGGAAACAGCCACCCATCCCCAGATACCGGAGAGAATGCCTGTTGTGATTGCAATAGAGAGAAGTATGTTCATGCCGCGCATGATAGCAGAAAACGCGGCCATGAATGAGATCGAGCACACATTTTATGCAACAACAAATTATCTGTTGCAGTTATGAGTGACGATGATCACATTTACTCTTCAGAATCTTCTTCCAGCTCGTCCCACATTGCACTAATGGCATCACGGGTTAGCGGTGCCATGGTGCGCCAGAAAGGCGTGGTTGCATGGGCCTCCACTTTGCCGAGGAACGCACCACACCAAGGTAACAGATACTCACTGAACAGTGTTTCCAGTGCTTCGCTCTCATCTTCCGTTGACTGATCTTCCAGCCAGGAAGCCGCAAGCAGCAATGTGCCGATGTGATCGGCTGGCGTATCCGCCAGTGGCATCCCTCGTTCGGAAAGAAAAGCGCGCACTTCCGCTTCCGTTGCGTCCTCAACCCATGCGCTACGATATGGCGGCACGGCACATTCATCGCCGATAAACAACGCATTGTAATCGGCAGAGACTTGCGTCATATCACAGCTTTTCTGTAAACGCGTCAGTAACTCATCCTGCTCCAGTGGCCAGTTCGCAGCCAGTTTCCCCTCACGAATCAGAGTAAACAGCGGCACCAGTAAAGGATCTTGCGGTTGGCGGTAATAGAGCGAACCCAGCACACGACAGAGGATAGAAAACTCGTTCATTAATATATTTCCATTACTAGTAATTAAAGGTCTGCAAATTCCGCAATCGGTGCCATACCGCGAGATTCAAGGAAGTTCAGTAAGCGGCGCGGAGAAACATTCAAAATGCGCTCTGGCGGAAAATCTACCGCGTCGAGGATTTTAAGACACTCTTCAAATTCCCCCATGGTAAACGCGGTGTGAGAATCCGAGCCTAATGCCACCCAACCTCCAGCATCACGTACCGCTGCAGCTACCGCACGACAGTTGTCTTCACTGCCCTTACGTGAGTGTAAAAATGAGGAATTATTGATTTCCAGCGCCACCTGATGTTTCGCGGCTGCTTCAGCAACGGCTTTAACATCTATTTCATATTTCGGATTTCCGGGATGGCTTATTATATGCACATTGCCGCTGGCGATAGTGGCGATCATCGCTTGTGTATTGGTCGCTTTGTCATGTGGCGCAAAAACCGGCTCATGAAAACCGGCAATAATCAGATCCAGCGAGTCAAACATTTTACCGCTGCAGTCAATTTCACCATCAACATTTTTAATGTTAGCTTCAATGCCGCGCAGGATCCCTACCCCATCAACCACTCGCGGCCAGATACGCATGTTAATGAAGTGCCAGTGATGCGGCGCATCTTCCATATCCGGGCCATGATCGGTGATCGCAAAAAGTTTAATGCCCTTTTGTTTGGCCTGGGCAATGTAATCACTCAATGTGCTATATGCATGTGTGCTGGCAACGGTATGCATATGAAGGTCGACGGGATACATAACTCTCTCCTGTATTCAATTCCCGCCAAGGATAGCAGGAATCCTGATGCTTTATTAGTAGCCGCGTGCGCGGTCGACTTGCCCGCAGACCCTCTCCCCTTTTTCGAGCTGGGCAATAGTGCGAGAAATGTACTCCACAGCTTCAGCGGGACGGGTAATCGCGGCGACATGTGGTGTTATCGTCACGCGTGGATGTTGCCAGAGCGGACTTTCAGGCGGTAAGGGTTCACGATTAAAAACATCCAGCATTGCGCCTTTAACTTTCCCGCTATCCAGCGCCGCGAGCAGGTCATCTTCCACAACATGAACACCACGCGCCAGGTTGAGGAAATACGCGCCATCAGGTAATTTTTCGAGTAATTGTTGATTAATAATGCCGACGGTTTCAGGGGTATTCGGTAACAAATTAATCAATACCCGACATTGGCTCAGAAATGCAGACAGTTCTTCCCGTCCGGCAAAGCTTTGCACGCCAGGCCACGATTTACGGGTTCGACTCCAGCAACGCAGCGGAAAGCGCCAGGTTTGCAGACTCTGAGCAACTTTACAGCCCAGTACGCCTGCGCCCAAAATGCCGATGGTAAAATCTTCCCGATGATATTCAGGCAGCGGTTGCCAATGCGAACTATTTTGCTGGATGCGATAATCGTCAAAACGTCGAAACCAATGCAGCACCTGACTGACAGCATATTCCTGCATTTGCTCGCCCATACCGGTATCTTCCAGGCGAAAAAGTGGAACAGAAGGGTTCAGCATTTCAGGGTGTGCCTGTAGCTTGCTCAAAATAGAATCAACACCGGCCCCGAGTGCGAACACCGCTTTAAGATCGCGCCCTGCCAGCATTTCAACAGGAGGATGCCAGACTAAAGCATAATCAGCAGAGTCATTATCTCCGCTTTTCCATGCCCTGACTCTTGCCTGAGGAATAGCTTTGCGCAGTGCCTCAATCCACCATTGGGTATCGAACGTTGGGTGATAAAAGATGATATCCATACTGACTCCCGAAAAGCGTTGTGCGAAATTTATTCGCACTTATCGTTATGATCTACAAAGGCCACCAGCATAACAAATCCGTGGTCGGTGGCAAAAAAAGCAGATTTCGCTTATTAAAACCACACATTGATTGAATGTTTGAATAAACGCGCGATTTTTTCAAAAAGTTTGTTGACCTCAGGTCATGATTTCCCTAAATTAGCGCCCGTTCCAGCAAGACAGGAACGACAATTTGGTGAGGTGTCCGAGTGGCTGAAGGAGCACGCCTGGAAAGTGTGTATACGGCAACGTATCGGGGGTTCGAATCCCCCCCTCACCGCCAGATTATAAGTGCATGTTATTGTTTAACATGCGCTTTTTTATTTTTCCTTCCAGACAGTATGCCATCGGGTATGCCATCTGAAACCGGTTTATATGCCCCGCGATCATATCTTATCGGACAATTTCCGATCTTTGAGCATACTGGCAAAGCTATACTGCCAGCATATCAGGATAGTGTTTTGCGATAATATCATTCAGTCTGTCAACCAGTTCTGGTTTTCTGAACGTGATATGCGCGGAGCCCTTCTTAAAGTATCTGATGCTGAACATCTCATCTTCATAGCTCTCTTTACCCTGAACAGACTGAATGTGATCATCCAGACGAAGGGTGATGTTTCCCCGGTTGTCGGGGATTGGTTTACCGCTGAACAGGTGCAACATTCTTTCCAGATCGGCGAGTCGGTCAGCCTGTTGTCCGGTGATAAGATGAAATCTATGGTCACCCCCGTTTTTGCAACACTGATTTTTGATTAATGGTTGGCTTGCTTAAATCTATCCGGCGTCTCTGTGGGCAAGGATGCCCGCGCCCCGATGAGTTCCGCACCTGATAATCCTAAAAATCCCCTCGGCTTCAGTGAGCCATTTCATCTGTTAGGTTTTTAATCAGGTCGATTTGCCGTTCATGTCATCAATAATCAGTCTTCGCAAAACCAGAAAGGTAACTTGTATCTTATTGTTTAAAATAAACTAATTGAGTTATATCAGCATCTATATCAGGCCTGATATTCTTTTTTCTGAGTAGTGATTGCCCAGGCAATTCGAGCCAGTTTATTTGCCAGAGCGCAGGTAACCACATTCGAATGCTTCTTGTTGAGTTGCTCCCGAACCCACTCAGCAAGTTTTCCATGCTTGCGTTCAAGTCGCATTATGAATGAGCGGGCACACTGAACCAGTAACCGGCGTAAATTTTTATCACCTCGCTTACTGATACCCAACAGAGTCGATTTTCCTCCAGTGCTATACTGCCGGGGAACAAGTCCTGTGGAAGCTGCAAAATCCCTGCTGCATGAGAACTGTTTCCCGTCACCAAGTTGCGACGATAGTAAGCTGGCAGTAATCGGACCAACACCAGGAATTGTCATAATGCGCTGAGCGGTATCATCAGCGTTGATTGACTGACTTAATTCTGATTCCAGCTCTGCTATTTGCTCAACAAGGTAAAAGTAGTGGGTATGCAACCTCACCAAAAGGCGGCTCAGATATTCGGGGATTTCGTGTTCAGCCAACACGAGAGACAACCGTTTTATTACAGCATCACCTATCGGCAGGCTGATTCCAAATTCCAGCAAGAAACCGTGGATCTGGTTGGTTGTTTTCACCTTATCTCTGATGAGCGATTCTCTGACCCGGTGTAACGCCCTCATGGCCTGCTGGGTCTCAGTTCTTGGCTGGACAAAACGCATTGATGGTCGTGAAGCCGCTTCGCATATGGCTTCTGCATCAACAAAATCATTCTTATTACTTTTGACAAACGGGCGAACGAACTGTGGAGAAATCAGCTTAGTTTCATGCCCAAAATCAGAGATACAGCGAGCCATAAAGTGTGCACCCGCACAGGCTTCCATTACAACAACTGAGGGCGGACATGTCGCCAGAAACTGCATCAGTTTAGTACGGGTAAATTTTTTACGCAGAAGAGCCTTACCAGACTTGTCTTGACAATGAATGTGGAAGGAGTGCTTTCCGAGATCGATACCAATAAGTGTGATGTTCTGCATGATGGTCTCTCCGTTAAAGGGATTTACCTTAACAGCGTACTGCTGTTAAGGTGGGGGTGACCATATCATTATCCCCACCGGTCCCATCTCACCAGATTGTTGACGATAATTTTACTGCCAAATTTACAGGGGCAATTGGTTTTGTAATTCCAGTTCAGCCCTCTGAAGACGTTGATCACCCCTCGCTCAAACACCTCATCCTTATTCTGGTGCAGTTGTTCAAATGTGCTCAGAATGTTCGCTTCGCTGATTTCCGGAAAATTATCGTACTCCAGTGACCGGTACCATGTATCACGGGCCTGCGTATCCATTAATGACAGCATCCCGGAACGTTGCATCAGGTCACGCCAGATTTCGCGATCAAGATTCCGGGTAATGGCTTTCATTGCTGTTTCGGGTTTCTCCATCAGCCAGCAGCCGCAGCGAAAATCCTGTTTCATGGCCCAGTCCGGGGCAGTTTTACCTCCGATGCTTTCCGTCAGCACCGAGATTTCAGCCAGTTGTCGGATAAGTGTGTCGATTTGCAACAGTGTACTCTTTCGTACAGCCAGAATGTGGCGAATGCTGGTTGAGCAGATAACGTCCGTATGCCCGTTGACCACTTCCGGACGGGAGATTGTGATATCTGACATAATCGATATTCCTTTTTGCAGATAAATGAAAACGCCAGCCCTGTGCAGGCTGGCGTCAGAGGAATGAAGTCTGGTGAGTGAGCTTCACCGGTTCTGGTGCAGAAGCTGCAGATGACGCAGGGTACGGACATCCTCCCGGGCCTGTTCGATACAGGGCAACAGTGCTGCTGAATCCGTTTTATCCTCATCGTTGTCAAAGATAATTCCCGATCCGCAGTCGATATTGTCCTGCAGCCACGCAATCAGAATATCCAGCGCTGTTTCCGTGGTTAATGATTTCATGTTGTTCCTGGTTACCAGTCGAAAGTGGGTAAACCCGGCAGGCATTCAGCGCTGGCATCCAGATGAATGAGACTGACGCCATAACGCCGGATGAGTGTGACGACCAGACGACGGAACGTTTTTGACAGCCCCAGGCGTTTAAGCCGCAGAACCGGGTATGACCACGCATCGGTACGTAACAGATATCCGCTACCTGTAAAATGAATCCATTCTGATTCACCGAAGTCACTGGTCTGGTGTGACAGCGAGTACAACCAGGCGTTGTCCGTTTCCGTGATATGTGCGGTACTGCAGCGTATGCCGGTAAGGGTAGCAAATGGTGGCGTGCATTCTGCTGAGGTCTGGTCAGATTCATCAACAACACGAAGGGAGTAGCCGTTATCGCAGACCATGTTAATCAGTTCAGCGAGCTCAATACCATCGACGTCAACGACAATGCGCCCTATGTTCAGTGCCTGTACGTTAACGCTGTCGGCTTCCAGTGTCAGGGCCAGTTTCATCATTTCGCCTCCGGATACTTACCCAGGGTAATGTTATTTACCGTTCTGTAATTGTCGCGGGTCATCAGGCCGGTCGCCCGGCGAGCCCGGAGGATATCAATACTGTTTATTAACTGAGAGCGGGGACAGGTGCTGAATCCCGGCTGGTCGGTACGCACCAGCGCGTATTTTTCCACGAGAAAATTAACTGCATCACACAGTGAAATGCCTGCCTCAATATGCTGCTCAATCACACGTTCATCGACAAACGGTGTGTCATTCAGTGTGAGGCCATAATGCTGGTCCAGCAGTCGGATGAGCAGTGTCTGCCAGATGGTGACGGGAGACGGGCAGCGAGATACCTCCCGTACATGTGTGTCGGATAATGTTTTCATCTTAAGTTCTCTGTAACTGGTAGTGCTAAAGGTGAGAGCTTCGGGGTTATGAGGTGGTTGCGGGTGCTGGTGTCGGATAAACAGCCAGATAAACGTAACCACAGGAGCCGAGGGTGTCGGCTTCGCAGGTCAGCCCTTTTGCATACAGCGTGACGGTATGCTGATATCGGGGATTCAGTTCACCGCTGGTGAGCATGAGTTCCAGTTGTTTCATCAGCAGCGGAAAGGCCTGGTCCAGATGGTATGCATCTGCGTCGCTGAAGCGGCCTCTGATACCGGCGCGGTCGGCAAGGTAATACAGGCGGTTACCCTCTTGCACCAGACGAGCGCCAAAACAGGGCCTCACTGTGCAGGGAAGCCCCCACCAGGGGCGGTCGTGATTGTCATCGGGATGAGTTATCCCGGAGAGTTTGTCTGACACGATAAAATCCTCTCTGAAAAGTGGTTAAGAATGGTTTAACGATGACAGGTCAGCCGGCGCGCTGACCGGTTTCGGTGAAGATGTATGCATTGATGAGAATGGCCTCATCCACAGCGGCGTCTGAGGTCATCTGGTCGTACTCGTTTCCCGGGTGACGGAACATCAGTTCAGGGTGACACTCATCAGCCGGACATACGGGCCAAAACTGTCCTTACGGCGTTCTGCAAACACGGCAAGAACGCCGGGAATATCCTGCACTTCACGACCAGTATACGCTTCAGCACTGCCGTGCCAGCGATACTTACCGGTACAGAACGGAAAAAGACGGGATGCAGGATGCTGTTGGTGAATACGCATGGCTTCACCACGGGTGATGATTCTCATGATGTGATACCTCTGAAGACAGAAGATAAAAGTGAAAACAGGTGTGATGTGGTTGTGACGGGTTAAAGCAGACCATGTTCGGCAAAGGAGAAAACCTGGTTGCCACCGACTATCAGATGGTCCGGCACCCGGATATCCACCAGGCCCAGTGCCTGTACCAGACGTTCGGTGATAAGCCGGTCTGCCTTACTGGGTGTGACTTCACCGGACGGGTGATTGTGCGCCAGCACCACGGCAGCGGCATTGTGGTACAGGGCGCGTTTAATCACTTCCCGGGGATGAACTTCCGTACGGTTGATGGTGCCGGTGAAGAGGGTTTCACCGGCAATCAGCTGATTCTGGTTGTTCAGATACAGCACCCGGAACTCTTCCCGCTCCAGTCCCGCCATGTTCAGAATCAGCCATTCCCGTGCCGCACGGGTGGAGGTGAAGGCCACGCCGGGTTCATGAAGATGGCGGTCCAGGGTTTGCAGGGCCCGCAGAATGAGACTGCGCTCGCCGGGCGTCATGTTTCCGGGCAGAAAGGAAAGCTGCTGCATTGTCCCTGCCTCCATTCAGTCGATGATGCGCATAATGGCGCTGCATTCCGGATGCTGCAGGGCGTAATCCCGCAGCCGGTAATAATGGACCGTCATGGCATAACACTCCGTACGACAGGCATGATGACTGTACGTCATCAGACAGGCAGCAATGCCGGCGGCTTCCGGGCTCATTTCAGCGCGGTTACCGTTCATGGCATTGAACAGTACCCATGTTTCGTCATCATCGTCATCCGGTTCGGGTGCCATAAATGCCCCGCCGTTGTTCAGGGTGTACAGATTCCAGATACCACCGCAGTAGTCTTCACACAGACGGTCCATCCAGCCGAAGACACGGGGTTCCAGGGTGACCCACTGTGGAATGAGGCCAAAATGCTGCGGCCAGAAGCTGATGCGCTGTTCATCAGGGACGGGAGTGGCAACCAGTTGTTGCAGGCCAGTCTCCGGTGCACAGGCCGAAGCGGTGGTGTTCTGAGACAATGTTTTCATGTATGAAATCCTTGTAATGTGAATAAATGAGAGGGAGTAAAGGTCGGGAGCTGGCAACATCACGTTCATCACTGACCGTGATGACCCGGTAATATCAGGGATGAATGATATTCGGCTGAAATTCCGGACAGCCGTACGCGTAACCGTTCCGGTCACAGACGGATGGCCAGATGCCATTGCCTGTATACTCAGTCTGCACAGACTGATTTCTCCGGGACGGTAAAGCAGACGGGTACACCAGGCGCACAGGTCATCATCAGAAATGGAACGACACCCCGGCAGCGCCTCCGGGGCGTCGGGTGATTCTGGTGCCTGAATCACGCCTTCAGGGACATGCTGCATCAGCGCAGGCTCTCCAGCAGCGTTTCTGCCATTACCCACAATGCGCGGTTGAGCTTAATATCGGTGTCGATGTTGTGAATGGCACGGGTGTGGATACGTTTTCCTTTTGCACTGCGGCCGGAAATCCCGCCTTTCAGCATATTCTCCTGGATGGTCTGATATGCGCTCCACAGGTCTTTACCGTAATCCTCCCTGCGTCGTGGTGTCAGAATGTCAGCGGTGGTGACTGGCTGATGTTCGTCACCATAACGGTAAGTCAGTGCCGCCTGTGCCAGCGCCTGGCGTGCCGGTGGCGGCAGGACCAGCGACTGCATGGCATCACGCTTTTCCTCAATCCGGTCAAAAACCCCCACCACTTCGTAAGCCCCTTCGATAACTTTCTCCACCACATTTCCCCGGTGTGGAACACGCACTTCCCCCAGAGACTGACCGCAGACGCAGCCATTCTGGCAGACGAATCTGAAGTAACCCGGCAGCATCTGGTAGCTGGAGGTACCGTCATGAGAGTTGAGCAGAATAATTTCAGGGACATGTTCTCCGTTTATCTCTCCGGCCCGCCGCAGACGCAGCATGTGTTTTGTGTATCCCCGGCGGCCCGGGTCGCGCACGCGGGTCTGGCAGGCGAAGAATGGCTGAAAACCTTCCTGCTGCAGGCTTTCCAGTACGGTGATGGTGGGAATGTACGCATATCGTTTACTGCGGGAAGTATGCCGGTCTTCACCGAAAATACTGGGAACATAGTGCATCAGTTCTTCGTGTGTCAGCGGACGGTCACGGCGTATCTGGTTCGCATAACCAAAACGACTGGCTAGTCGCATAATTTGCTCCTTATCGGTGGTTACGATTTACTGGTGTAATAAATGAAAAAGCTGCGTCTCCCGGAGAAGACGCGGCCTGACAGATGAAATGAATGACGTTTATTGTCTGAGAAGCCCTTAACTGGCGAGCTGAGTATTAAGCTGTGTTCCGGCATCACCAGCGCAACTGACCTTCAGCATTACGGATAACCAGCCGGGAATATGTTCCCTGGTCATCTTCAGTAAACACATTGCGGTAAGCTGTTTTGACGGCAACAGCCTGTTCGCGTGAGAAAGGGCCTTCGGGCAATAAACGTGATGTACAACCCGGCATATCTGTTGCTCCCTGAAAGTAAAAAGCCCCGGTCATGATGACCGGGGCCTGAAGGAGAGTGACCTGATTATCAAAAAGTCACATTCAGCGTGGCCTGACCGTTATAACCTTCAGCGCTGCTGCCGCTGACGCTGTGGGCATAACCGGCCTGAACGCCCAGGGTGATATTTTCCCGGACACGGGCTTCCAGTCCGGCCTGCAGGTCCAGTGACGTGCCATTCCGGGACGGTGAGAACGTCATGTTACTGCCGGCGGCGGCTGTCCCCATGCTCATGTCACCCCGGGAGCTGAAAGTGCGGATAACAGAAGGCTGTACCCACCAGTTCACCGGCAGTTCACTCACACGGTGTTTTGTACTGTCGCGCAGAGTGTCACGGGATGAGGTGCCTTCACCAAAGCTCATATCGTTGTGGCTGCCCAGACGGAAACCGGCACGCACATGTTGTGCACTGCCATGCCCGAACTTCACATAACCGGCGTTATCCTGGCCGTCATCCAGGGTAAGTCCCTGCCAGGTATAGTGCAGTTGTGGCTCCAGCATCAGGTTGTCAGTGATACTGAAGGGCAGACCGGTTTCCAGTGAGCCCAGCCAGCCCCAGCCCCGGGCACGGAAGTCGTTATTGTCCGATGACGCTTTCATGCTGTGGCGGGTTCCCTGTGCCACAATGTCAGCCCACAGGCCGGAGGACGTGTGTGTCAGATTCAGGTATCCGCCCAGGCTGCCGGCATCATCCCGGACCGTGCCGGCGCGGGAACCGTCATCATCCTTAACATCAACGGAAGAATGGCCTGCGGCACCATACACCCCTGTCGTCAGAGACATACCGGCAACCTCTGTTCTCAGCAGGTCACCCTCCAGACGGACGAAGCCATAGCTGCCGCTGCTTTCCGGCGTGGCTCCACGGGCAATACCGCCGTTGTTATCGTGACCGAGATGACCGCCCTGAATGCTGAGACGGACGCTGTTATTTTCACCGTTTACACCGGTCTGATGGCTGCGGGAGCCTGCCAGAATCCGGTCATAGTCCATTGCCTGTGTCAGCATGGATGTATACAGGGGGACTTCAGCACGATAAGCATTTTCACTGCGCAGGTACCAGTCTTCATCGCTGTCACGGTTCAGGGTGTAGTTAAAGGCGCCGGCCTGAAGCGGGCGACTCAGGGCAAACGCACCTTCTTCTGTGGTGGCGCCATTCTGTGCATCCACAACCCGGATACCCTGTCCGGAGGTTGCCACCCCGAGGTTACTGTTTCCGACATTTGTAAACGCAAGCCAGGTTTTGCCGGTTGCCTGACCACCATTAATCACCAGCTGGTCAGAGGTATTGCTGCCATCAAGGCGAACACGCATATTGATGGTGCCACCCTGACCGGTGAGGTTACTGGTGGTCAGTTTATGGAACGTTACCGGGGAGTCGCCTTTTGCAACAGCACGGCTCAGCGCGGCATCCGGTGTCGTCTGATTATCAAAGCGAATCTCCCCTGCGTTAACAATATCGCCGGTACTGACCACATCGCCATTCAGTACCATGCTGGCACCTTTACTGAGCTGTGTTCTGCCACTCAGACTTCCCCCGGCAGCCAGCGTCAGTGTTCCACGATGTCCGACAGTGGTGTTGCTGGCCAGTCCTCCGGCATTAACCGTAAAGCTGCCGCCATTTTCCAGCAGCAGTCCGCTGGCCTGACCGGATGTGCCATCAATACTGAACTTACCGCTGGCATTGGTCCCCTCAACAGTGGCACCACTGTCTGCAATCAGGGCACCACCGGATGTCATGGTGACACCTGTTGCCTTACCACCGGCAGACACTGCCAGGGTTCCGCCGTCATCCACCCGTGTTTTCTGCGCTGAATGGCCTTCCAGTACATCCAGGCGACCGCCGGACTCCAGAACAACTCCGTCAGCCTTACCGTTTTCCACCGTGAAATTGCCCAGACGGTTGCTGCCAAGAACCGTTGCCGCAGTACTGGTAACCAGTGCTCCACCCTGTTTCAGGGTGACATGTGTGGCGGTACCACCGGCGTTCACCTGCAGTTTGCCTTTCTGGTTAACGGTGGTGAAATCCGCCAGACCACCTTCCTTGATAATCTGCCAGCCGTCACTGTTTACAACAGTGCCAGACGCCGTACCGCCGTTGTGCACATACTGGTAACCGCCATTCAGTGTGGTATCCAGCGCATGCCCGTGTACCGTCTGGTCGCCGCCGGCATAAACCACAGTGGTATTTGCTGTTCCTTCAGCAGCCACAATCTGACGACCATTTTCATTGATAGTGGTACGTACGGCATTTCCGCGAACAAACTGCCCGGTATCACCATTTTCTGCATCTGGTCCCCCTTCCGCGCCGGTATTCACAACCGTGTCGGTTGCCATTGCGCCGGATTTGACGGTCTGCCAGCCCTTCTCATTAATGACGGTACCCGTTGCAATCCCGCCTTCATGTACCCACTGCTCACCGCCGTTCAGAGTGGTATTCACTGCCTGCCCCTGAAGGCTCTGTCCGCCTCCGGCACTGATAACCGTGTCTGAAACGCTTCCTCCGGCATTCACTCTCTGAAGACCACCACCGGTGACAGTAGTGTTGTTGGCGATACCGCCATTTTGTATCCATTGCCCGCCGGTATTGGCCTCGTTATCCGGCCCATACTCCAGACCGCTACTGATGGTCATTCCGTTGGCCGTACCGAGAACAATCTGGTTGTCATGATTTGTCAGTGTTCCGCCGTTCACGGTTTCTCCCGCCTGTACAATCGTGTCAGCAGCCAGTGCCGGGACTGATGTGACAGCAGCAAGAGACAGCACAACCGCCACACCGGCGCGTTTTCCCCGTGAGCGGGCCAGTTCGGAAGCCACCACCAGGGTGCCCGTAATGTGATTCCATACCAGCCTGTAGCTGGTGTTCAGATGTCGTTTCATCAGCTTTTCCTTACAGAGGGTGAATAAAAAAGCCGGTACCCACAAAAGTGGATACCGGCAGGTACAAAACAGCATGGTCAGATAAAGTGGTTTTTCCCGGACATAAATGCTTCCCCTCTCTCATCCGCCAGAGAAGTATCAGTCCGTTGTGTGCAATTCCGTTCTGCATGATGAAGAGATTCAGCTGCCTTTTCGCAGACCATTAACCACTATAAACGATCGATAGCAACGATCGATATCTGTTTTATCGATAGTTTTATTCTATTAACGACAAGGCGGTCACGCAAGAGAAACAGGAGGAGTATGAGGGGTTTGTGTCATGTTTTCAGTTGGTTAACGTAATGTTATCAGGCATTTCCCTGGCAGACTGTTCAGAAGAAAATCCAGTTCCATACAGCGCGGGCAACAGAGACCACCGTGTCACGGACGGCACGCAGAACCGTACGGGCAACAGAGGCAACACAGACGCTCTCCGCCGTGTCAAATATCCGGTCCACCGCACCGGTAAACTGTTCACGGGCCTGACCCCGGACAGATTCCGTGCGCAGCTCGTCCTGCAGGCGGGTCATCAGGGGACTGGCGGCATGGTCGGGAAGTGCTGTCATTAGCGCACTGACCAGCGTATCCAGTTCCCAGCCGGTGCGGGCCGATACGGCAACAACCGGATGTACGGGCCGGAACAGACGGAATACCGCCTCCGTTTTTTCGCGAATATTCTGTGCCTGTGCGGGAGAAGGCTGAATACCGGCCATATCCCATTCATGGCAGGGCTCCGTTTTGTCGGCCTGCGTCACCACAAACAGCACCTGCTGATGTCCCCGGTGCAGGATGTGTCGCCAGAAATACTCATCCACAGACAGGGCACGGTCATCGGCTTTAATCAGCCACAGTACCAGGTCAAGTTCAGGCAGAATGTCACGGTACAGGGCTTCATACTCTGCATCTCTGTCCCGGCTCTCGCCCACCCCGGGCAGGTCAGTGATAACCATGCTGTGACCATGGCCACTCAGACGGAAACGCTGCACTTCCCGGGTGCCGGCGTGAACATCACTGACCGGGGTGACCTCCCCCTGAAACAGTGCATTACAGAGTGAGGATTTACCGGCCCCGCTTTTACCCATAATGCCAATCACGGGTTCGTGACTGGTGAGTTTGCGCAGATGTTCCAGGATGTGACGGGAAAGTGAGTAAGGCAGGGAGGAGAGCGGTTTTTCAATTGCCTCAATGGCATCAGACGGATTCATACATGTATTCCCGGTGAAAAAAGACAAAACCCCCGCACACCGGAAAGGTGGCGGGGGACTCACGGAGATAATATATGTCTGAAATTATCTGGAATGTCGGTACCTTTTATACTCTTCAACAATCAGGTCATGCAGCATTTCGCCGGTACTGAGTCTTCTGACCCTCGATAATTCTTTGAGCTGCGCCCTGGTTTCTGCGTCAAGAAAAAACTGTACATTGACTTTATCTTCCTGCATTTTTTTGTACTTGCGCTGCGCCTTGGCCTTATTGAAACTGTTTCTGAAATTTTTTATATCGTCAGGTGAGGTGAGTGGACAGGTAACCCATATGTCAAATGAAAGGTGAATTGCGTGGTAAATATCAGCAGAACCAGGAAAACTGGCCAGTTTTTCCAGTGCAATATTTTTTCCCTTCAAATAATTCCATGTCCATATGCATTCATGTTCGTTCTCCGGGAGGAGGTAACTGAAAGGACTCTTTGATTTAAATGCCCGCATCCATCTGTCTTTGGTCTGGATTATCCACTCATCCCGCAAATTCTTATCAGAAAGAATATCGAGAACTCTGAGTATTTGTCTGAACTGTGTCGATGAGTCCGACGGGAAGGCATTCCCTTCCAGATACTCTTCTTTAAGATACAGTTTATTCTTTTGAAGCAAGTCTGCGCTTATTTTTGCCCTGTTATTCTGGATAAACTGCATCAACAGATACCAGGAAAATAAGCATGCGCGTTCACTGCCCGCGATCCAGGATATTTTTTCCAGGGGGACCAGGAAGGCCAGGGCCTTCAGACGCATACCAGAAATTATTTGTTCAAGTTCAAAATCTGAAAGTGTGATGTTCAGATTTTCTCTGTTTTTTTTTATGTAAGCGATAAAACGTTCCGGGGGATCATAAACATTAAGGGGCAGTACGGAGATATTACGCTCTCCAAGATAATAAGAGTAATACGCATTTGTTCTTTCATTCATAACCTTATCCGACAAAATTTTCTGAACCATCCTCTTTCTCCGACTGCTTAAAAATTAAACATAATAAGGTGATAATAATATGATAAAAAGAAGTTTATAACGGTATATTAAGATGGTCAATAAAAAGGCAATCTGCGCGCTGTATAGTCATTCTGACAGGAAATGCAGGAGGAAGGGAAGGTAACCGGCTTCGTTATGCTGACAGGAATACCTGTTATCATGGAAGTGCACTCATGTGGCCGACGTAGCTTAAGAGGATGGAAGAGTGGAGACTGCAGACAGGGGGTATTGAAAGGTAAACATGTTTCGCCCGCCAGCTGCACCGGGGGCCAGCATCACTTTTTTTACGTTGTAACCCGGTATGCATTCCGGCTTTGATGATTACAGTCAGAGGGCAGCAGACTGACGTTATTTAACCGGACAGAAAAATTATGGACACTGAAATATCGTCTGTTAATACCTCGTTTGTCGGTGTGGTATTCCCTGTATTACCGGCGTCACCGATAAAGAGAGTTATAAACGCCAGAAAGGTACCTCCTTTATGCCGGGGAACACTTACGGAAAATGAAGTCTGAAAAGGAGCACAATGAAAAGAGGCGTGTCCCGTAAATATAACGAATCATCGCAGGATATACATTATCAGGTGATACCAGAGGGCATTAAACTGTCGCCACGGATAAGAATATACAACATTTCTGATAACAAAACATCATAACGTGTTTCAGATATGTTCCGGTATCAGTCTGACGGATATTATTTCCCGGTAAAACAAACCGGCTACTGTAACGGTTAACTGTATCTGCATAAATTATTTATGATGAAAGAACAGTATTACGGATTCAAATATCATCCTGTTTGCATTCAGGCGGACATTCCCGGATGCCGGAAAGAATATCCTGCAGGCTGAGTGAGTCTCTTCCACAGTGCCGGGATCGCTGTCGCCACGTACATATTGTCACCAGGATGGGTATGTACCGCAGCATGCCATTTCTGGTGAATAACCGCACCTGCACATTCAGTCTGCTGAGAACCTGGCGTGTATCGGGCTGTAAAGAACATCCCTGTCCGTGGCTCCTCTGGTGGTGTTGCCTGCTCAGCAATGACAGGATGCCCTTAAGACGCCCGTCATGGCTCAGTATGATGACGACGAACACGCTCTGCAGGTGAGCATGGGGGCCGGGAGCATCATCATTTCCGTATTTTGTCACACCTTCCGGAAGCAACCGGCATCAGTTGCGGCTATCGTCAACCGTTGTGCGGTATGCCAGGAGCACGTACTGATCCATCAGATCCGTCAGTGCTGCGCTCTGCCTCTGACGGTTGATGATCCATTCCTCCAGCTCTTTTTCTGATTTCCGTTTCAGGTTCTCTTTCCAGTCTTCAAGGCTGTTTCCGGTCATTAAATCAAGCCAGCAAAGCCAGACCAGTTTGAGGCGCAACTCCGTGCCACCAAACTGACGGAAGAGGCTGATCAGTTTATTTGCCAGAGAACGCTGCCTCAGACGTTCACATTCAGACAGGAGAATGCCTTCCAGCATCGGATGATGAACCAGCAGATGTTCACTGGTGCATAAATTCACTATCAGATCATCATCCAGGGGCGGCGTGGCCCGTTTGTCAGGGCCATAAATCAGCCGGTGCAGGCTCTGGGGTACGATGGCAATCTCCGGTTTTTCACCATTGAATGACACCCAACCGGGCGTCAGATTATGGAAGTAGTAGATATTCGGATGACACACGCCCCAGGATACGGCGTGCCGGGTGAAGCCGGTCAGCCATTTCTGGTAGCTTTCGTGGAGCCATTCGTAGCGGGTCTGATACTGTTGTTTCATTTTCATATTCCTCACGGGGATATAACAGGCAGCAGAATGCCGCCGGCAGGCCGGGGATTACGTCTGCTGCGGGTGAACGGATAACGGTCAGAAATTACGGGCGGGGCTGTGCAATACGCGCCTGTAGCCAGGCTTCCACTTCACTTTTCAGCCAGCGGGAGCTGCGGCCCAGCTTGATGGGAGCCGGAAAGGCCCCATCCCTGATGAGCCTGTAAAACCACTTATCTGTCAGGCCGGTCAGTTGAGTGATAAATGCCATGTCGACCATCTGGTCATCCATCAGTGAAACTGGGGTAGCCATGAGAATGTTCCTCCGGATGTTGTTAAACCAGCCGGTGTGGTCATGAAAACAGCGCGCCACCTTCACCGGCATAACAACCGGGGAGAAACGTAAAAAATAATCGGGAATGTGACCGCCAGGAGATAAACGGGGAGGTTGCGGTGGCTGAGCCGTACCGGTATACCGGGTGGTTGTTGCGAAAAGATGCTTCCGCACGCACGCGCGATAAAGAGGGGATAGTTTTCGTGAGGACAGGGAGAGAAGCAGGCGTTCTGATAATTGCAGAGTTGTTTTCGGAGGTAGTTACAGTGAGTCAGCCCGTTCCTGGCGAGGAGGAGACTGATATCACCGATGGGATAAGGCTGTCTGATTGGTATTATAAATATAAGAAGTCATCAGAGAGTAACGTAAAGGATTTGCCAGAGTAAGCTAAGAGAGTAAATCTCTCCGGTAACAGAGCGCTGTGAATCGTTCATGTATCAGAGTGCAGATACATGAACGCTGATGCGTAAAATCAGCAGTGACACGCCAGCTCCCCCTGTGCCCATTCCTGTATAAGACATGAACTGAGCGTATTAATGCTCCTGCCCTGAGACTGAGCCGGTGAGTGAGGGGCTGAGAAATCCCTCTTGACACTGCTCTAAACCAGAAATACTTCCCCGGTTGTTGCGGTGCGTCCGGATCCCCGATAACGGAACACTAAGGCTGTATTGCGGGACACCAGGTAAGTGGCAGCCCGTAATACGTCAGGAGACGCGGGAAAAGTGAATTCCCACACGCGTTATAAACTTACCCTTGCGGAGCTGGAAGCCTTTAACTCTGCCGTTGACAACCGGCTGGCAGAACTGACAATGAACAAACTTTACGATCGCGCGCCGGCTTCCGTCTGGAAATACGTCACCTGAATATTGAAGCAGCGCTACGATGACTCCGGTGTTATCTGCACCGGAGGACCGGGAACATTAAGCGGTATAGCGACAACAAAGAATTCGAAATCAAAAGGGAATGGTGCCGGAGGCGTGGGCGGTAATAGGCTGATTTTCAGGTATTACCGGCTTACAACGTGTGGTTGATATTGAGGGGCTGTGAGTTTCGCGTATTTGTCAGAAACCCAGATGAGTTTTCCTGTATGGGACGAAATAAGGCAGCGGCAATCCCTGGAAAATTTAATATGGTATGAAGGAGAACCTGTCGGTTACGCTTAATATACACGGTACACTGTCAGCTCAGGGGATACATGAACCGTTATCTCACCAGCTACACAGTATACACACACTGACGCTGACAGTAGTCAGCAGGACCACAATAATCAGCGCCAGCAGTATGGTAACGATACGGTCTGTATTCCGGTAGTAGCCGAAGGGGTCGACAGAACCACAATACGGGCAACACACTGTATTATGAGTAATCGCGTTTCCACAGTCCCTGCACTTCTTTTTGCGTATCACCATCACTCCCTCCTCACAGCCTTACCCGTAACCGGTTTTTTACATTAAAAAACGACGCTGAAAATTCAACCGTCAGTCCGGAGACGACCGTTCGGGTTATCACAGAGTGCCTGAGACAGTGTCCTGCCGGAGGTCACTTCAGGGACTCTGCGTATTTTTTACGACGTGGCTATTCCGTATGAACCATACGGAGATTTAACCATGACCTACAAATACAACCCCTTCTGGCAGCAACGTATTCGTGAGACGGTGCGGCACGCACTGAATGTTCATCCCCGCCTGACGGCATTGCGGGTTGACCTGCGTCTCCCGGATGTACCGGCAGCAACGGACGCAGCTGTGATATCCCGCTTCATCAATGCCCTGAAAGCCCGAATCGACGCTTACCAGAAACGTAAGCATCGGGAAGGTAAACGCGTGCATCCCACAACCCTGCATTACGTCTGGGCCCGGGAGTTTGGGGAGTGCAAAGGTAAAAAACACTATCACCTGATGCTGCTGGTCAACCGGGATACCTGGTGTCGTGCCGGTGATTACCGCGCTCCGGAGTCTCTGGCCGGGATGATTAAACAGGCGTGGTGCAGTGCCCTGGGAGTGGATGTCGGGTGCCATGCCACGCTGGTGCATTTTCCGGCCTGGCCGGCGGTGTGGCTGGCGCGTAATGATGACACCGGCTTTCAGCAAGTGCTGGAACGTGCTGACTATCTGGCGAAGGAGCATACCAAAGCTCACTGCACCGGTGAGCGCAATTTTGGCTGTAGCCGGAGTTGAGCACGACTGGCGCGCCAATATCCGGCAAACCAAAAGTATGGGTTGTTGTCTGGCGGCAACGATGTATCCACTCGCCCACTGACTGTTTTTTACGTCAGTGTTCCATTGTGTGACAACCACAGTGCTGTAACAGCAACCAGCCTGCTTTACCCAAACTCCAGTCCAGATTTTAACTGAACCGCCATTCACACCCTGACCACGCTGCCCGTACCGGGACGGCTGTTGCCTGCGTGTCGTCTGGCGGCTGAGGTATATGACTATGTACGCAAAATCCTTTATCGCTCTTGATGGCAACGGACGTCTGACGGGCGCCCGTACTGCACAGGCCGCACCTTATGCTAACTACACCTGCCACTTGTGTGGCAGTGCACTCAGATACCATCCGCAATACGAAACTGAACTTCCCTGGTTTGAACACACTGACGACAGGCTGACAGAGCACGGTCAACAGTGCCCTTATGTCAGGCCGGAGCGCAGAGAAATACAGTTGATTAAACGTCTGCAGCAATTCGTACCGGATGCCTTACCCGTGGTGCGTAAAGCCAGCTGGCACTGCAGACAATGTCACCACGATTATTATGGGGAGCAGTACTGCACACACTGCCAGACCGGAGGATTCAGTATTCCCCGGACAACTCAGGAGGAAATATGCGAATTCTGAACTGTTATATGGCGAATGACAGCAAAGGCCATTTTGTTACGGCGAAAGAAGCTGCGAAGCACAACCGACAGGACGTTTTGTGCTGTGTGTCCTGTGGATGCCCGTTAACACTTCAGCGGGGCAATGACGGACAACCACCGTGGTTTGAACATGACCAGATGACTGTCGCTGAAAAAATCCTGCTGCGATGTACCTGGCTTGACCCGGCAGAGAAAGAGGCCCGTCGTTTGCATCTGCAGGGCATGACGGTTCCGGATTATACGGTGAAGGTGAGAAAGTGGTTTTGTGTGATGTGTGACGAAGATTATGAGGGGGAAAAGTGCTGCCCACGCTGCGGTACCGGGGTATACAGCAGGGCGTGGGGGCGGCAGGAGGTGCCGTCGGAAGATGCCAGGGCTGATAATCCGTTACAGAGGCTGTAATGGTTGCCTCCGGAGCAGTTTGCGGTGATGCCTTTCCCGGGAATGGATTGCCAGTGCGGGGACTGTGGAGCTTAATTCCGGTGTTGGTGGCCTTTCCGTTGATTTTATGCCAACAGCCCCCTGTGACTGACAGGCTGCCTCGTCATTCCATTCGTATCTCCAGTAACAGGGGGTTGTATTGTATTTTATTGTGCCGGTTCAGGTGTGCGTTTCCCGGCGCGTCTGCACCGGCTTAACCAAATTCAACAGGGATAAAATAGTGGTAAGCGTACAGCCTGAACCGTCTGGTCAGAATCTGACGAATTAGACAAAGTGGTGTCCACCAAATAAGTAGTGGGAACCAAAGTGTCAGATATGCAGAAAAATGTGACTCCCGGCAGGCGAAAAGGCTGCCCTAATTATCCTCCCGAATTTAAACAGCTGCTCGTTGCTGCCTCCTGTGAACCCGGGATATCCATCTCAAAACTTGCTCTTGAAAATGGCATTAACGCCAATCTGTTGTTCAAATGGCGACAACAATGGCGCGAGGGAAAGCTGCTATTACCTTCTTCAGAGAGCCCCCAGCTACTTCCTGTGACTCTCGATGCAGCTGCCGAACAGCCAGAATCGCTCGCAGAGGACCCGGAAACCCTCAGTATCAGCTGTGAGGTAACGTTCCGGCACGGGACGCTCCGCTTCAATGGCAATGTCAGCGAAAAGCTCCTGACTCTGCTGATACAGGAACTGAAGCGATGATCCCGTTACCTTCCGGGACCAAAATTTGGCTGGTTGCCGGTATCACCGATATGAGAAATAGCTTCAACGGCCTGGCTGCGAAAGTACAAACGGCGCTGAAAGACGATCCCATGTCCGGCCATATTTTCATTTTCCGGGGCCGCAGCGGCAGTCAGGTTAAACTGCTGTGGTCCACCGGCGACGGACTGTGCCTCCTGACCAAACGGCTGGAGCGTGGGCGCTTCGCCTGGCCGTCAGCCCGTGATGGCAAAGTGTTCCTTACGCAGGCGCAGCTGGCGATGCTGCTGGAAGGTATCGACTGGCGACAGCCCAAGCGGCTGCTGACCTCCCTGACCATGCTGTAAATCTCTTTATCCTGGTTGTCACAGAATAAGCCCGGTAAAATACGGGCTTATGAACGACATCTCTTCTGACGACATCTTCCTGCTGAAACAGCGCCTGGCCGAACAGGAAGCGCTGATCCACGCCCTGCAGGAAAAGCTGAGCAACCGGGAGCGCGAAATAGACCATCTGCAGGCGCAGCTGGATAAACTCCGCCGGATGAACTTCGGCAGTCGTTCCGAAAAAGTCTCCCGCCGTATCGCACAAATGGAAGCCGATCTGAACCGGCTTCAGAAAGAGAGCGATACGCTGACTGGTAGGGTGTATGACCCGGCAGTACAGCGTCCGTTGCGTCAGACCCGCACCCGTAAGCCGTTCCCTGAATCACTACCCCGTGACGAAAAGCGACTGTTGCCTGCGGCGCCGTGCTGCCCGAACTGCGGCGGTTCACTGAGCTATCTGGGCGAGGATACCGCCGAACAGCTGGAGTTGATGCGTAGCGCCTTCCGGGTTATCCGGACGGTACGGGAAAAACATGCCTGTACTCAGTGCGATACCATCGTGCAGGCACCTGCACCTTCGCGGCCCATCGAGCGGGGTATCGCCGGACCGGGGCTGCTGGCCCGCGTGCTGACCTCGAAGTATGCAGAGCACACCCCGCTGTATTGCCAGTCAGAAATATACGGCCGGCAAGGTGTGGAGCTGAGCCGTTCACTGCTGTCGGGCTGGGTGGATGCATGCTGCCGGCTGCTGTCTCCGCTGGAAGAGGCGCTTCATGGCTATGTCATGACTGACGGCAAACTCCATGCCGATGATACCCCGGTCCAGGTACTGCTGCCGGGTAATAAGAAGACGAAGACCGGGCGGTTGTGGGCGTATGTTCGTGATGACCGCAATGCCGGGTCAGCGTTGGCACCTGCAGTGTGGTTCGCTTACAGCCCGGACAGAAAAAGCATCCATCCGCAGACTCATCTTGCTTGCTTCAGCGGTGTGCTGCAAGCGGATGCGTACGCCGGGTTCAACGAGCTGTATCGCAATGGTGGGATAACGGAAGCTGCCTGCTGGGCTCATGCCCGCCGAAAGATCCACGATGTGCACGTCCGCATCCCGTCAGCACTGACGGAAGAAGCCCTGGAGCAGATCGGTCAGTTGTACGCCATAGAGGCGGATATAAGGGGAATGCCGGCAGAGCAGCGGCTTGCTGAACGTCAGCGAAAAACGAAACCGCTGTTGAAATCCCTGGAAAGCTGGTTGCGTGAAAAGATGAAGACCCTGTTCTTCGGCTCTGGCCATGGTGGTGAGCGGGGAGCGCTACTGTACAGCCTGATCGGGACGTGCAAACTGAATGACGTGGATCCAGAAAGCTACCTTCGCCATGTGCTTGGCGTCATAGCAGACTGGCCGGTCAACCGGGTCAGCGAACTGCTTCCGTGGCGCATAGCACTGCCAGCTGAATAACACATCCCCGTCAATACGGCCCTCGCTGTACGCTTACTTTTGTTCGGACTGCTTATGGCCTTTTTCCACTGGTGGCGCAGGAAAGTTAACCGGCTGCCACCATGGGATGACGTGTAAACCGTGCAGGCATGTTTTCACGTGGTGACGCTTTCATTGGGGGTCTACGCCGGAACCCCAATATTGTTCACATACATGAATTTGAAAAACTAAGCGATACTGCTGTCCGTACCTTATAAACTTATTTCAACGCTTCCGGCAGCGTCACAATCCACAGTTCACTGTCAGACTCCGGTTTCTCCAGTGGCTTCACTCTGAGGGTCGTTTCAACCTGCTTGTCGTCAAGCGTCAGCTTTCCTTCCGCGTTCACCCGATAATCCTTGAATGTCTTGCCCTCGACCGGATGTTGCATCGCCACCTTCACGCCAAAGTCGTTATCGTTCGCCACCGCCAGCGTTTTGCTGTCGATCAGCGCCAACCCTTCAGCCTTCTCCTGCTGCCAGCCCAAGGAGCGCAGATCAACAACCTGCGTTTTCTGCGCAAGGGTAATGCCGCGCTGTGACAGGGTTTTCTCATCATCAAACTCCGGATACTCACCCGGCTTGTCGAAGCCTGACAGGTCGCTCGCCTTATTGAGATCGACCTCGTAAATCAGGTTACGCATTCTGTTGTTTTTATCTCTTCCCTGTTCGATCAGCAGGATGTGCTGGTTATCGAGCGCCACGATGTCTCCGATTTTAGCGTCGCTGTTTTTGCTGTAGGCCGCGCTGTCGATAGGATAACCGTACATCGCGGTTTTTCCGCTTGCCGGATCGAAGCTCACCAGACGCGTAAACAGCGCCTTTTTCTTGCTCTTAGCGTCGATATCCAGCGTACTTTGCACGGCGACAATAATACGCCCGTCCGGCATACGGGTGAGGCCTTCAAAGCCGCGGTTCGCCTGACGCCATTTGAGGATATTTGGCAAACCGCCCGCAATCGCTTTTTCCCCTTCCGCCGCCTGCGGACCGTGGATTGCCAGGATTTTCCCTTTACTGTCGATGTTAATCAGGAACGGGCCATACTCATCGCACAGCCAGTAACCTCCTTTACCATCCGGAGTGATCCCTTCCGTATCCAGCCCGCGATTATCCCCCTTCAGTCTATGTAACGTGTCGCTGAAGGCCACTTCATTGGTGGAGCCAATCACGTCGCTTGCCAGCGGCAGACCGTTGATCGCGCCTTTATCGTCATGCAGAGGACGGGGATCGATGGCCTCCGCTTTGCCGTTTTGTACACGAATCGTCATCAGCAGCGGCGCGAAATCTGGCGTAACGAAAATTTTAGTTTCGTTTTTCCCCTCTTTCGGTGAATCCGCGTTCGGACCGCGATCGGTAATGGTTGCGAATGTCAGGGCATCGCCCTGTTTACCGGTGAACAGCAGGCCAGAACCTATCCCAACCGGAAGGCCGTTCGGGAATGCACTGGCAAATGCGCCGGCGTAGTTCACGTGCGTGCCTTCTGGAAAACTGACGACATAGCGCTCAGCCGTAGGTTGTGCCGCCAGGGCAGAGAAAGAGAGCGTACAACCGATTAGCACGGGAATAATTTTTCTTTTCATATTGTTAGCATCTATAAAGTGAAGATCACACTACACCATAAAGAAGAAACGAGTCAGGAAAATGACATCGAATGGCAACATGCGCGGGCCTGAGGCCAAAGAAATGTAAAACACTGTTGTTATTTGTAACAACGGAAACATTTACGGAAATTATTTGTCTTTCTTCGTGATCAAAAATGCTGTGTCTTGTTGGATTGGAGTGATGAGGGCTGCGTTTAGGAAACGCCCTATATTGTACGGTTGCATTATCGCGGTAGGGGTAATGCACGTGTCAGTATGATGAGCTGACCACACTCACGTGGGTGGACTGGTATAACAATCGACGATTGCTGGAAAGGCAGGGCCATATCCCACCGGCAGAAGCAGAAAAAGCTTATTATGCTTCCATCGGAAACGATGATCTGGCAGCCTGAGTTCACAGATAAAACACTCTCCAGGAAACCCGGGGCGGTTCAATTGCTGGATAAGATCATAACGATACACCGGGTTAAACAGGTGGTCACTGCTTCACTGAAGCTGCGTGATTATGATGGTCAGGTAGCAGAAGCTATGCCCATGATACAAAAATGACGAAAGCCGAAATGTCTGAAAGCGTGTGTATTACCTGAAAATATGACCGGCTCCGGGGTACGTAACCGATTCAACAAAGCCAATCGATATTACAAAACGAGAGGGACTATATATTTCGTTTTCAGATAAGACTCCTTGAGAGATTATCTTTTATGTAAAATCTCAAATATCACCTGATGTAATGTCAATGATAATATTAAGTGCGCTCTGAACAACATCTTTCTTGGTGTGATTAACATCTGACAAAAAGAACATCAGCTTCTTTATTATGTTCTTGTTGTTTATTATTTCACGCTCACAGAATAAAGCGTTGACTGCCTCTTCTATGACATTTCTCTCGTAAAAAAATTGAGAGTTAGCTTCATATAAAATATTGGCCAATTTTTCACCAAAAACCATATTATAATAATCACTGTGCATCTTTCTCCCCCAGGGTTCAGTCAATAATTTTACCATGCCTAATTATGACAGGTGTAACAAGCATATTTTGCTATATAAATAAAATACATAATACTGATTATTGTAAGAACAGGAAGCAGACTAATGGTTTTTTTTTGTGAGCACATTCCTTCTTATGTAGGAAGAGGCTGTATTATATTCAGTCAACTCTTTTTTACTAAAAACATTATCTATGCCATCAAAGTTGCCTGCTAGCTAATTTTTAGGATATCGCCTTGTCGTGGATTATGCACTCTAAACATGTAGAAGGTATTCATTACAAATACACAGACGGCCATCTTTTGTAAAATGGATGCCGTTTTAAGTGAGATTATGATTTTCAAATTGTTCCGGACTGAGACCGCCACACCAACTGTACCATCGCCAGCGATTGTAATCGCACTCGATATAATTAAGTAAGTTTGCTGATTTTGCTGTTTACTGCGACAGATGTAAAGCTGTGGTGATTCATGCAGACTAAGTTCACGGACTCCGGCAGTAACACCGATGCATTCTGCAAGCTTCAGATCTTAACTACGAAATTCATGCGAATGGTGTTTACGTTTTTTTACTGGTTGAAACTGTTTTGTCTTGTGAGTCACCTCTGACTGAGAGTTTACTCACTTAGCCGCGTGTCCACTATTGCTGGGTAAGATCATTACCGAAATCCCCATCCTTTAGGGCAGTGAGGATGTCAATAATAGCAGACCACATCATGAGTCATTCTGACCGACACATGTCAGAAGCAGAGGCTCCATCCCATTTTATACCTACCTTATAACACTTAGAAAAACAACATGTTAAAAATGTCTATTGGAAACAATTTTATTTCCAATTGTAATGATAACCATTCTCATATTAATATGACTACGTGATAATTAACTTTTGATGCACTCCGCATGTCTGACCGCGCCACTACCACAGCTTCCTTAACGTTCGAGTCGCTTTATGGCACACATCACGGCTGGTTGAAAAGCTGGCTGACGCGCAAACTCCAGTCTGCTTTTGATGCAGATGACATTGCCCAGGACACTTTTTTGCGGGTAATGGTCAGCGAAACGCTCTCGACGATCCGCGATCCTCGCTCCTTCCTCTGCACTATCGCCAAACGCGTGATGGTGGACCTGTTTCGCCGAAACGCGCTGGAAAAAGCGTATCTGGAGATGCTGGCGCTTATGCCGGAGGGGGGAGCGCCTTCACCTGAGGAACGCGAAAGCCAACTCGAGACCCTACAACTCCTCGACAGCATGCTGGACGGGCTAAACGGCAAAACACGTGAAGCGTTTCTGCTTTCGCAACTGGATGGTCTGACATACAGCGAGATTGCGCACAAACTCGGTGTTTCCATCAGCTCCGTGAAAAAATACGTGGCGAAAGCCGTCGAGCACTGCCTGCTGTTCCGTCTGGAGTATGGGTTATGAATCCTTTGTTAACCGATTCCCGCCGTCAGGCGCTGCGTTCAGCTTCCCACTGGTATGCCGTGCTAAGCGGCGAGCGCGTCAGCCCACAACAGGAAGCGCGCTGGCAACAGTGGTATGAACAGGATCAGGATAACCAGTGGGCCTGGCAGCAGGTTGAAAACCTGCGCAACCAGCTTGGCGGTGTGCCTGGCGACGTTGCCAGCCGGGCGTTGCACGATACCCGCCTCACCCGCCGTCACGTGATGAAAGGATTACTGCTGTTGCTCGGCGCTGGCGGAGGCTGGCAGCTCTGGCAGTCGGAAACCGGCGAAGGTCTGCGGGCAGATTACCGCACCGCCAAAGGCACAGTCAGCCGTCAGCAACTGGAAGATGGCTCCCTGCTCACGCTGAATACCCAAAGCGCGGCGGATGTGCGTTTTGATGCGCATCAGCGCACCGTCCGGCTCTGGTACGGTGAAATCGCCATTACTACCGCGAAAGATGCCCTGCAACGCCCCTTCCGTGTCCTGACCCGTCAGGGCCAGCTCACTGCTTTAGGGACAGAATTTACCGTCCGCCAGCAGGATAATTTCACGCAGCTTGACGTTCAGCAGCACGCTGTGGAAGTGCTTCTCGCCAGTGCCCCCGCGCAAAAACGCATCGTGAACGCTGGTGAAAGCCTGCAGTTCAGCGCCTCTGAGTTTGGCGCAGTGAAACCGCTGGATGACGAGAGTACAAGCTGGACGAAGGACATCCTGAGCTTCAGCGATAAACCGCTGGGTGAGGTGATAGCCACGCTAACCCGTTACCGCAACGGCGTGCTGCGCTGCGATCCCGCCGTTGCCGGGCTGCGCCTGAGCGGGACGTTCCCGCTGAAAAATACCGATGCGATCCTGAACGTTATCGCGCAAACGCTTCCCGTTAAAATTCAGTCTATTACGCGGTACTGGATAAACATTTCACCACTGTAAGGAAAATAATTCTTATTTCGATTGTCCTTTTTACCCTTCTCGTTCGACTCATAGCTGAACACAACAAAAATGATGATGGGGAAGGTATGACGCCGTTACGCGTTTTTCGTAAAACAACACCTTTGGTTAACGCCATTCGCCTGAGCCTGCTGCCGCTGGCCGGTCTCTCGTTTTCCGCTTTTGCTGCACAGGTTAATATCGCACCGGGATCGCTCGATAAAGCGCTCAATCAGTATGCCGCACACAGCGGATTTACCCTCTCGGTTGACGCCAGCCTGACGCGCGGCAAGCAGAGCAACGGCCTGCACGGCGATTACGACGTCGAGAGCGGCCTGCAACAACTGCTGGACGGCAGCGGACTGCAGGTAAAACCGCTGGGAAATAACAGCTGGACGCTGGAGCCCGCGCCCGCACCAAAAGAAGATGCCCTGACCGTGGTCGGCGACTGGCTGGGTGATGCGCGTGAAAACGACGTATTTGAACATGCTGGCGCGCGTGACGTGATCCGCCGTGAGGATTTCGCCAAAACCGGCGCAACCACCATGCGTGAGGTACTTAACCGCATCCCTGGCGTCAGCGCGCCGGAAAACAACGGCACCGGCAGCCACGACCTGGCGATGAACTTTGGCATCCGGGGCCTGAACCCGCGCCTCGCCAGCCGCTCGACCGTCCTGATGGACGGCATCCCCGTCCCCTTCGCCCCTTACGGTCAGCCGCAGCTTTCACTGGCTCCCGTTTCGCTCGGCAACATGGATGCCATTGACGTGGTACGCGGTGGTGGTGCGGTGCGTTACGGACCGCAGAGCGTGGGCGGCGTGGTGAACTTTGTTACCCGTGCCATTCCGCAGGACTTTGGTATCGAGGCGGGCGTGGAAGGTCAGCTCAGCCCAACCTCTTCACAAAACAACCCGAAAGAGACGCACAACCTGATGGTGGGCGGCACAGCGGACAACGGTTTTGGCACCGCGCTGCTCTACTCCGGCACGCGCGGCAGTGACTGGCGCGAGCACAGCGCCACCCGCATCGACGACCTGATGCTGAAAAGCAAATATGCGCCGGATGAGGTACACACCTTCAACAGCCTGCTGCAATATTACGACGGTGAAGCCGACATGCCCGGTGGCCTGTCTCGCGCGGATTACGACGCCGATCGCTGGCAATCCACCCGCCCGTATGACCGCTTCTGGGGTCGTCGCAAGCTGGCGAGCCTGGGCTACCAGTTCCAGCCAGACAGCCAGCATAAATTCAACATTCAGGGGTTCTACACCCAAACCCTGCGCAGCGGCTACCTGGAGCAAGGCAAACGCATCACCCTCTCGCCGCGTAACTACTGGGTGCGCGGTATTGAGCCACGCTACAGCCAGATCTTTATGATCGGCCCTTCCGCGCACGAAGTGGGCGTGGGCTATCGCTATGTGAATGAATCAACGCATGAAATGCGTTACTACACCGCCACCAGCAGCGGGCAGTTGCCGTCCGGCTCAAGCCCTTACGACCGCGATACGCGTTCCGGCACCGAGGCGCACGCCTGGTATCTGGATGACAAAATCGACATCGGCAACTGGACCATCACGCCGGGTATGCGTTTCGAACATATCGAGTCATACCAGAACAACGCCATCACAGGCACGCACGAAGAAGTGAGCTATAACGCACCGCTTCCGGCGTTGAACGTGCTCTATCACCTGACTGACAGCTGGAATCTTTATGCAAACACTGAAGGCTCGTTCGGCACCGTACAGTACAGCCAGATTGGCAAGGCTGTGCAAAGCGGCAATGTGGAACCGGAAAAAGCGCGAACCTGGGAACTCGGTACCCGCTACGACGACGGCGCGCTGACGGCGGAAATGGGGCTGTTCCTGATTAACTTTAACAATCAGTACGACTCCAACCAGACCAACGACACCGTCACTGCACGTGGCAAAACGCGCCATACCGGGCTGGAAACGCAGGCACGTTACGATCTGGGTACGCTAACGCCAACGCTTGATAACGTTTCCATCTACGCCAGCTATGCGTATGTGAACGCGGAAATCCGCGAGAAAGGCGACACCTACGGCAATCTGGTACCATTCTCCCCGAAACATAAAGGCACGCTGGGCGTGGACTACAAGCCAGGAAACTGGACGTTCAATCTGAACAGCGATTTCCAGTCCAGCCAGTTTGCGGATAACGCCAATACGGTGAAAGAGAGCGCCGACGGCAGTACCGGCCGCATTCCCGGCTTCATGCTCTGGGGTGCACGCGTGGCGTATGACTTTGGCCCGCAGATGGCAGATCTGAACCTGGCATTCGGTGTGAAAAACATCTTCGACCAGGACTACTTCATCCGCTCTTATGACGACAACAACAAAGGCATCTATGCAGGCCAGCCGCGCACGCTGTATATGCAGGGGTCGTTGAAGTTCTGATGTGTTAACGCCCGGCTTGCCGGGCTTTTAGCTGGAATGTGATTATGTTGGCATTTATCCGTTTTCTTTTTGCAGGCCTGCTGCTGGTGATCAGCCACGCCTTTGCCGCCATGGTTCAGGACGAACACGGCACGTTTACACTCGAAAAAACGCCACAACGGATTGTGGTGCTGGAACTCTCGTTCGCCGATGCGCTGGCCGCCGTGGACGTCAGCCCGATCGGTATTGCCGACGATAACGATGCAAAACGCATCCTGCCCGAAGTGCGTGCGCACCTGAAACCGTGGCAGTCCGTCGGAACGCGCGCGCAGCCGAGCCTGGAAGCCATTGCCGCTCTGAAACCAGACCTGATCATTGCCGACAGCAGTCGCCATGCGGGGGTTTACATCGCCTTGCAGCAAATCGCGCCGGTACTGCTGCTTAAGTCCCGCAACGAAACCTACGCTGAAAATTTGCAATCTGCGGCTATCATCGGCGAAATGGTGGGTAAAAAGCGAGAGATGCAGGCACGTCTGGAACAACATAAAGAGAGGATGGCGCAGTGGGCCAGCCAGCTTCCCAAAGGGACACGCGTGGCCTTTGGCACATCACGCGAACAGCAATTCAACCTGCATACTCAGGAGACCTGGACCGGCAGCGTGCTGGCCTCTCTGGGGCTGAACGTTCCCGCTGCGATGGCGGGTTCGTCCATGCCGTCCATCGGCCTGGAGCAACTGCTGGCGGTCAATCCTGCCTGGCTGCTGGTTGCCCACTATCGCGAAGAGAGCATTGTTAAACGCTGGCAACAAGATCCGCTCTGGCAGATGTTAACCGCCGCGCAGAAGCAGCAGGTTGCTTCGGTCGACAGTAACACCTGGGCGCGGATGCGCGGTATTTTTGCTGCAGAGCGTATTGCCGCTGACACGGTAAAAATCTTCCACCATCAGCCGCTTACCGTTGTGAAATGACCGCGATAAAACACCCGATGCTGCTGTGGGGGCTTCCCGTTGCAGCACTTATTATTATTTTCTGGCTGAGTCTGTTTTGCTACTCGGCCATTCCTGTTTCCGGAGCAGATGCAACCCGCGCCCTGCTGCCTGGACACACGCCAACGCTACCAGAAGCGCTGGTGCAAAACCTTCGTTTGCCACGAAGCCTGGTCGCCGTTCTGATCGGCGCAAGCCTGGCGCTCGCGGGCACGCTGCTGCAAACCCTGACCCACAACCCAATGGCCTCTCCTTCACTGCTCGGCATTAACAGCGGCGCGGCGCTGGCTATGGCGCTTACCAGCGCGCTGAGTCCGACGCCGATTGCAGGCTATTCTCTGTCGTTCATCGCGGCATGCGGGGGCGGCGTGAGCTGGCTGCTGGTCATGACCGCAGGAGGCGGATTTCGTCATACCCATGACAGAAACAAACTGATCCTCGCGGGTATCGCGCTGTCGGCCTTTTGTATGGGCCTTACCCGCATCACCCTGCTGCTGGCCGAAGATCATGCTTACGGCATCTTTTACTGGCTGGCAGGCGGAGTGTCCCACGCCCGCTGGCAGGATGTCTGGCAGCTCTTGCCGGTGGTGGTCACTGCAGTCCCTGTCGTGTTACTGCTGGCGAATCAACTGAACCTGCTCAACCTCAGCGACAGCACCGCCCATACGCTGGGAGTGAACCTGACGAGGCTACGTTTGGTCATCAATATGTTAGTGCTGCTTCTGGTTGGTGCGTGCGTCAGCGTGGCAGGTCCGGTGGCGTTTATCGGTCTGCTGGTGCCACATCTGGCGCGCTTCTGGGCAGGCTTCGATCAGCGCAACGTACTGCCAGTGAGCATGCTGCTGGGGGCCACGCTGATGCTGCTGGCAGATGTACTCGCACGCGCGCTGGCCTTCCCCGGAGATCTGCCCGCAGGCGCAGTGCTGGCGCTGATTGGCAGCCCTTGCTTTGTCTGGCTTGTGAGGAGGCGAGGATGAAAATTGCGCTGGTTATTTTCATCACCCTTGCCCTGGCGGGCTGTGCGCTGTTATCACTCCATATGGGAGTGATCCCCGTGCCGTGGCGCGCGCTGCTGACCGACTGGCAGGCCGGACGCGAGCATTATTATGTATTGATGGAGTACCGACTGCCGCGCTTGCTGCTGGCACTGTTTGTCGGTGCAGCCCTCGCCGTGGCGGGCGTGCTGATACAGGGGATTGTGCGCAACCCTCTGGCATCACCGGATATTCTCGGCGTTAACCATGCCGCCAGCCTGGCCTCTGTGGGGGCTCTACTTCTTATGCCGTCACTGCCCGTGATGGTGCTGCCGCTGCTGGCCTTTGCGGGCGGCATGGCGGGGTTGATATTACTGAAGATGCTGGCAAAGACCCACCAGCCGATGAAGCTGGCGCTCACCGGCGTGGCGCTTTCTGCATGCTGGGCCAGCCTGACGGATTATCTGATGCTCTCGCGCCCGCAGGATGTGAACAACGCCCTGCTGTGGCTGACCGGCAGCTTATGGGGCCGTGACTGGAGCTTTGTGAAGATTGCCATCCCGCTGATGATTTTATTTCTGCCGCTGAGCCTGAGTTTTTGCCGCGATCTCGACCTCCTTGCACTCGGCGATGCGCGCGCCACCACGCTCGGTGTGTCGGTGCCCCATACCCGATTCTGGGCTTTGTTACTAGCTGTCGCCATGACATCTACCGGCGTGGCCGCCTGCGGCCCGATTAGCTTTATTGGTCTCGTGGTGCCGCATATGATGCGTAGCATCACCGGTGGACGTCACCGCAGACTGCTGCCTGTTTCAGCCCTGACAGGTGCGTTGCTGTTGGTGGTTGCCGATCTGCTGGCGAGAATTATTCATCCCCCACTGGAGCTCCCGGTTGGCGTGCTGACCGCCATTATCGGTGCGCCGTGGTTTGTCTGGTTGCTTGTGAGAATGCGATAAATGACTTTACGAACTGAAAATCTGACGGTCAGTTACGGGACAGACAAGGTACTTAACGACGTTTCACTCTCACTGCCAACGGGGAAGATCACCGCCCTGATCGGCCCTAACGGTTGCGGGAAATCGACGCTGTTAAACTGTTTTTCGCGGCTTTTAATGCCGCAGTCTGGCACCGTATTTCTCGGCGATAATCCCATAAATATGCTCTCATCACGCCAGTTGGCCCGCAGGCTTTCGCTGCTGCCTCAGCACCATTTAACGCCAGAGGGGATCACAGTCCAGGAGCTGGTTTCGTATGGTCGTAATCCCTGGCTGTCACTCTGGGGGCGTCTCTCCGCTGAAGACAATGCACGAGTTAATGTCGCCATGAACCAGACCCGGATCAATCATCTTGCCGTTCGTCGGTTAACCGAGCTTTCCGGCGGTCAGCGCCAGCGCGCATTTCTGGCGATGGTCCTGGCCCAGAATACGCCCGTTGTATTACTTGATGAGCCAACCACCTATCTTGATATCAATCACCAGGTGGACCTGATGCGGTTGATGGGCGAACTCCGGACTCAGGGGAAAACGGTGGTCGCTGTGCTGCACGACCTTAATCAGGCTAGCCGGTACTGCGATCAACTGGTGGTAATGGCAAACGGACATGTTATGGCGCAAGGCACACCAGAAGAGGTGATGACCCCAGGATTGCTGAGAACAGTATTCAGCGTGGAAGCGGAAATACACCCCGAGCCGGTATCTGGCAGGCCGATGTGCCTAATGAGGTAGATTGCACAGGCCGTAAGAACCAAACCACGACTGAATGAAACTGGACTGGCGCCAGCAAGCCTGTTCAGACTGGGGCTGAACTTTTCCGGACTCTGAAAGATTACCAATACTCATCGTCCATCCGCTTGCTTTAGGCTGACAGGTTCATAATCAACGCAAACCAGAGCTGTACAGGCTTGGGCGCGGCTTTCAAACCAGTCGTGATCACGGCAATCAATTTTGAACTCTGCTTAACGGACATTTCTGTATAACCCTTACGGCAACGAAAAACGCGAAGTTAAAATTTTAGAAACCCAAAAACGTGACATGACTAAGTTTAGATTTCAGGGGGGGAGATCAAAAAATTTCGCTCTGTGCCAGAGCGGACATTCACGGAGCTGGTTCATTACCAATGAGGTTGGGCTTTTGAGGATAAATCAATGATCAGACGCCAACGTAAATCAAAAGCAACCCTGGAACGGAATTGCTAATCCAGTTTCTGACCATCGATTTTTCTAAAAAGTGTGCGTTTGCTACTACTTAGGTAGGTGCAGCTTTCTTAATCACCGGCAGCCACGTTATACAGGCCAGTTGATGGATCGATTGTTATCAATGATATCTTCATGAGTCGGTGTCTCACCCAGCTTACCGAAGCTGGCATAAAGTGAAGGCAGACGGGCCCGTCCTTCTCCCTTTTTCGCCAGAGGGAAAGCGCGAAGCATGGTGGCAGCCTCCCAGTCACAACAATAGGATGGTGTGCACGGCTGCTGACGCCATGATTCAGCGATAGAGCCGGAAAATACGGGGTCAAAGCCGGTATCATTAACCAGAGTCATCGTGACCTGTACTGCGGCTGGATGATCTCCTGCTACTGCAACTGCTAGGCGACCGCGGCTCCCTTCAGGTAGTCTGTTGTGGTCAACTAAAACTGGCCTCCGCGTTAGAGTTTTTCCAGTATCGGTTTTCTGATTCGTTTGGTGGTAACCCACCATTATATTCGTGCGGTCTTAGTGCGCTGTAATATCCAACGATATAGTCCGTTATTGCGTGAGCTGCATCGCTGAAGCTTACATAGCCCGTCGCTGGCACCCATTAGTTCTTCAGACTCCTGAAGAAGCGCTCCATTGGGCTGTTATCCCAGCAGTTTCCACGCCGGCTCATACTCTGTCTGATCTGGTATCGCCACAGTAACTGCCGGAACTGCCTGCTCGTATAATGACTGCTTTGATCGCTTGGAACATCACCCCGACGGGCTTACCACGGGTTTCCCATGCCATTTCCAGTGCTTTCATGGTAAGCCTGCTGTCCGGCGAGAACGAGATGGCCCAGCCCACTGGTTTTCTTGCGAACAGGTCGAGAACAACGGCGAGGTACGCCCAGCGCTTACCCGTCCAGATATAGGTCACATCACCGCACCACACCTGATTTGGTTCCGTTACGGCGAACTGTCGCTCAAGATGATTCGGGATAGCAACGTGCTCATGACCGCCACGCTTATACCGGTGAGTCGGCTGCTGGCAACTGACCAGCCCCAGCTCTTTCATGAGTCTGCCAGCAAGCCAGCGCCCCATCTGGTAGCCTCTCTGGGTTGCCATTGTGGCGATGCTTCTTGCTCCGGCAGAGCCGTGGCTGATGCCATGCAGTTCAAGTACCTGGCTGCGTAATACAGCCCGTCTGCCGTCTGGTTTTTCAGGACGGTTTTTCCAGTATTTGTAGCTGCTGCGATGGACCCCGAACACATGGCAGAGAGTGGCCACAGGATAACGCGCCCTGAGTTTCCCGATTATCGAAAACTGTTCAGGGAGTCTGACATCAAGAGCGCGGTAGCCTTTTTAATATTTCATTTTCCATTTCAATACGTTGTAGCTTTTTCCTGAGCTCACGGATTTCAATTTGTTCCGGGGTAATGGGGGAGGCTTTTGGTGTTTTTCCCTGCCGCTCATCACGTAATTGTTTCACCCATCGCGTCATTGTGGAAAGGCCGACATCCATAGCGCTGGCTGCATCTGCCACGGTGTATTTCTGGTCAACGACCAGTTGAGCGGATTCGCGTTTAAACTCTGCGCTGAAATTTCTTTTTTCATTATGGCACCTGTGTTGTTCTGAGGTGAGCATATCACCTCTGTTCAGGTAGCTAAATTTAGTGTGCCACCTCAAGGTTCTTAGTGAGCCGTTTTTAAAAGATATGATAATATATTATTGTTTATAAATTGTTGATGTTTGATTTAGTAGTATATAAAGTTCACCACCTTTATTAGGCTTTCCTTTTATCTCTACTTACTGGGTGCCAGAAACTTTAAATTTTAAACGGAGGGGGCATTTTGTTTAAAGCAAATCATGTTCCGGTATTAATGTATCATCATGTCAGCCATTGCCCAGGACTGGTTACACTTTCTCCCGAGACATTCCGGAAACAAATGAAATGGTTGGCTGAAAACAACTGGAAAACACTGTCATCAGATGAACTGGAGTTTTTTTATCGGGGCGGAAAACTTCCCCGTAAAAGCGTTATGTTGACATTTGATGATGGATACCTTGACAACTGGTTTCAGGTATATCCTTTATTAAACGAGTTTAATCTCAAGGCACATATTTTTTTAATTACCAGTTTTATTGGAAATGGTCCGGTTCGTCACTCTCCTGGAAAGGAATATTCTCATCGCGATTGCGAACATCAAATAGCAACCGGGAATGCTGATAATGTTATGCTTCGCTGGTCTGAAGTGAACGAAATGTTGCAATCTGGTCTGGTCGAATTTCATGTTCATACACATACTCATACACGTTGGGATAAAAAGTTCACTTCACGAGAAGAACAGTGTAAACATCTTCGGCAGGACTTATTGAGCGGGAGAGAATATTTAAAAAAAATGACAGGAAAATGCAGTAAACATTTGTGTTGGCCGGAAGGTTATTATAACAAGGATTATATTCAGATCGCTGAAGAACTTGGATTCCATTATTTATATACAACAGAAAGAAGAATGAATGCTCCTGCTAAAGGAACTACACGGATAGGAAGAATAAGCACCAAGGAACGGGAAAATTGCGTATGGCTGAAAAGACGACTTTTTTATTATACAACACCGTTTTTTTCATCGTTGCTGGCCCTTCATAAGGGGCCAAGATTACCGGATGAC
>NZ_JBQZXC010000025.1:0-38562 GCF_053555815.1 Shigella sp. SIG6
GCTGAGTATGCCTTCTTTTATATGCGTAATCAGGGGTCAATTACAAATCATCAAGGAAAGTTTTATCCAGTTGTTTGAAGGCGCGCTTAAGCGTGTCAGCTAATGCCTGGTAATCAGGCTTGCCTTCAACGGGTGCCAACACCTGTCCAGACTCCTGCAATTTACCGCGAACTTCATAAAACCAGTTAAGGATTGCAGGGGGTAATGGCGTTACAGAACGCTTGCCCAGCCACCACAATCCCTGCATGGGTAAACTTAAGGCGAACAGTGCAGTGGCAACTGCCGGCCCAAGCAGACCGCCCAGGGCAATCTGCCAGCAGAGAGTAAATACGGCGATCGGCGGCATAAAACGGATCGCATAACGCGTCATCTTGATAACGCGATTTTCGACAAAGACCGGGGCAAGGCGTTTTTCCAGTGGCCACGTCTTTGAGTAATGCTGTCCGCGGCGAAACAAGCTAAAAAAATTAACAGAACGATTATCCGGCGTTGACATGCTTCACCTCAACTTCACATATAAAGATTCAAAAATTTGTGCAAATTCACAACTCAGCGGGACAACGTTCAAAACATTTTGTCTTCCATACCCACTATCAGGTATCCTTTAGCAGCCTGAAGGCCTAAGTAGTACATATTCATTGAGTCGTCAAATTCATATACATTATGCCATTGGCTGAAAATTACGCAAAATGGCATAGACTCAAGATATTTCTTCCATCATGCAAAAAAAATTTGCAGTGCATGATGTTAATCATAAATGTCGGTGTCATCATGCGCTACGCTCTATGGCTCCCTGACGTTTTTTTAGCCACGTATCAATTATAGGTACTTCCATGTCGAGTAAGTTAGTACTGGTTCTGAACTGCGGTAGTTCTTCACTGAAATTTGCCATCATCGATGCAGTAAATGGTGAAGAGTACCTTTCTGGTTTAGCCGAATGTTTCCACCTGCCCGAAGCACGTATCAAATGGAAAATGGACGGCAATAAACAGGAAGCGGCTTTAGGTGCAGGCGCCGCTCACAGCGAAGCGCTCAACTTTATCGTTAATACTATTCTGGCACAAAAACCAGAACTGTCTGCGCAGCTGACTGCTATCGGTCACCGTATCGTACACGGCGGCGAAAAGTATACCAGCTCCGTAGTGATCGATGAGTCTGTTATTCAGGGTATCAAAGATGCAGCTTCTTTTGCACCGCTGCACAACCCGGCTCACCTGATCGGTATCGAAGAAGCTCTGAAATCTTTCCCACAGCTGAAAGACAAAAACGTTGCTGTATTTGACACCGCGTTCCACCAGACTATGCCGGAAGAGTCTTACCTCTACGCCCTGCCGTACAACCTGTACAAAGAGCACGGCATCCGTCGTTACGGCGCGCACGGCACCAGCCACTTCTATGTAACCCAGGAAGCGGCAAAAATGCTGAACAAACCGGTAGAAGAACTGAACATCATCACCTGCCACCTGGGCAACGGTGGTTCCGTTTCTGCTATCCGCAACGGTAAATGCGTTGACACCTCTATGGGTCTGACCCCGCTGGAAGGTCTGGTCATGGGTACCCGTTCTGGTGATATCGATCCGGCGATCATCTTCCATCTGCACGACACCCTGGGCATGAGCGTTGACGCAATCAACAAACTGCTGACCAAAGAGTCTGGCCTGCTGGGTCTGACCGAAGTGACCAGCGACTGCCGCTATGTTGAAGACAACTACGCGACGAAAGAAGACGCGAAGCGCGCAATGGACGTTTACTGCCACCGCCTGGCGAAATACATCGGTGCCTACACTGCGCTGATGGATGGTCGTCTGGACGCTGTTGTATTCACTGGTGGTATCGGTGAAAATGCCGCGATGGTTCGTGAACTGTCTCTGGGCAAACTGGGCGTGCTGGGCTTTGAAGTTGATCATGAACGCAACCTGGCTGCACGTTTCGGCAAATCTGGTTTCATCAACAAAGAAGGTACCCGTCCTGCGGTGGTTATCCCAACCAACGAAGAACTGGTTATCGCGCAAGACGCGAGCCGCCTGACTGCCTGATTTCACACCGCCAGCTCAGCTGGCGGTGCTGTTTTGTAACCCGCCAAATCGGCGGTAACGAAAGAGGATAAACCGTGTCCCGTATTATTATGCTGATCCCTACCGGAACCAGCGTCGGTCTGACCAGCGTCAGCCTTGGCGTGATCCGTGCAATGGAACGCAAAGGCGTTCGTCTGAGCGTTTTCAAACCTATCGCTCAGCCGCGTACCGGTGGCGATGCGCCCGATCAGACTACGACTATCGTGCGTGCGAACTCTTCCACCACGACGGCCGCTGAACCGCTGAAAATGAGCTACGTTGAAGGTCTGCTTTCCAGCAATCAGAAAGATGTGCTGATGGAAGAGATCGTCGCAAACTACCACGCTAACACCAAAGACGCTGAAGTCGTTCTGGTTGAAGGTCTGGTCCCGACACGTAAGCACCAGTTTGCCCAGTCTCTGAACTACGAAATCGCTAAAACGCTGAATGCGGAAATCGTCTTCGTTATGTCTCAGGGCACTGACACCCCGGAACAGCTGAAAGAGCGTATCGAACTGACCCGCAACAGCTTCGGTGGTGCCAAAAACACCAACATCACCGGCGTTATCGTTAACAAACTGAACGCACCGGTTGATGAACAGGGTCGTACTCGCCCGGATCTGTCCGAGATTTTCGACGACTCTTCCAAAGCTAAAGTAAACAATGTTGATCCGGCGAAGCTGCAAGAATCCAGCCCGCTGCCGGTTCTCGGCGCTGTGCCGTGGAGCTTTGACCTGATCGCGACTCGTGCGATCGATATGGCTCGCCACCTGAATGCGACCATCATCAACGAAGGCGACATCAATACTCGCCGCGTTAAATCCGTCACTTTCTGCGCACGCAGCATTCCGCACATGCTGGAGCACTTCCGTGCCGGTTCTCTGCTGGTGACTTCCGCAGACCGTCCTGACGTGCTGGTGGCCGCTTGCCTGGCAGCCATGAACGGCGTAGAAATCGGTGCCCTGCTGCTGACTGGCGGCTACGAAATGGACGCGCGCATTTCTAAACTGTGCGAACGTGCTTTCGCTACCGGCCTGCCGGTATTTATGGTGAACACCAACACCTGGCAGACCTCTCTGAGCCTGCAGAGCTTCAACCTGGAAGTTCCGGTTGACGATCACGAACGTATCGAGAAAGTTCAGGAATACGTTGCTAACTACATCAACGCTGACTGGATCGAATCTCTGACTGCCACTTCTGAGCGCAGCCGTCGTCTGTCTCCGCCAGCGTTCCGTTATCAGCTGACTGAACTGGCGCGCAAAGCGGGCAAACGTATCGTTCTGCCGGAAGGTGACGAACCGCGTACCGTTAAAGCAGCCGCTATCTGTGCTGAACGTGGTATCGCAACTTGCGTACTGCTGGGTAATCCGGCAGAGATCAACCGTGTTGCAGCGTCTCAGGGTGTAGAACTAGGTGCAGGCATTGAAATCGTTGATCCAGAAGTGGTTCGCGAAAGCTATGTTGGTCGTCTGGTCGAGCTGCGTAAGAACAAAGGCATGACCGAAACCGTTGCCCGCGAACAGCTGGAAGACAACGTGGTGCTCGGTACGCTGATGCTGGAACAGGATGAAGTTGATGGTCTGGTTTCCGGTGCTGTTCACACTACCGCAAACACCATCCGTCCGCCGCTGCAGCTGATCAAAACTGCACCGGGCAGCTCCCTGGTATCTTCCGTGTTCTTCATGCTGCTGCCGGAACAGGTTTACGTTTACGGTGACTGTGCGATCAACCCGGATCCGACCGCTGAACAGCTGGCAGAAATCGCGATTCAGTCCGCTGATTCCGCTGCGGCCTTCGGTATCGAACCGCGCGTTGCTATGCTCTCCTACTCCACCGGTACTTCTGGTGCAGGTAGCGACGTAGAAAAAGTTCGCGAAGCAACTCGTCTGGCGCAGGAAAAACGTCCTGACCTGATGATCGACGGTCCGCTGCAGTACGACGCTGCGGTAATGGCTGACGTTGCGAAATCCAAAGCGCCGAACTCTCCGGTTGCAGGTCGCGCTACCGTGTTCATCTTCCCGGATCTGAACACCGGTAACACCACCTACAAAGCGGTACAGCGTTCTGCCGACCTGATCTCCATCGGGCCGATGCTGCAGGGTATGCGCAAACCGGTTAACGACCTGTCCCGTGGCGCACTGGTTGACGATATCGTCTACACCATCGCGCTGACTGCGATTCAGTCTGCACAGCAGCAGTAATCTCGTCATCATCCACAGCTTTGCTCTGCGGATATCTGAACCGGAAATAATCACTATTTCCGGTTTTTTATTCTCTTAATTTGCATTAATCCTTTCTGATTATCTTGCTTAACTGCGCTGCATCAATGAATTGCGCCATCTCACTTTGCATACTTACCACTTTGTTTTGTGCAAGGGAATATTTGCGCTATGTCCGCAATCACTGAATCCAAACCAACAAGAAGATGGGCAATGCCCGATACGTTGGTGATTATCTTTTTTGTTGCTATTTTAACCAGTCTTGCCACCTGGGTAGTTCCGGTGGGGATGTTTGACAGTCAGGAAGTGCAGTATCAGGTTGATGGTCAAACAAAAACACGCAAAGTCGTAGATCCACACTCATTTCGCATTCTGACTAACGAAGCAGGCGAACCTGAGTATCACCGCGTACAGCTGTTCACGACGGGCGATGAACGCCCGGGCCTGATGAACTTCCCGTTTGAAGGGTTAACCTCAGGATCGAAATACGGGACAGCCGTTGGCATCATCATGTTTATGCTGGTGATTGGCGGCGCGTTTGGCATTGTGATGCGTACAGGAACCATTGATAACGGTATCCTGGCGCTTATTCGCCATACCCGCGGGAATGAAATTCTCTTTATTCCTGCGCTGTTTATTCTGTTTTCACTTGGCGGCGCGGTATTTGGTATGGGAGAAGAGGCCGTCGCCTTTGCCATTATCATCGCACCGCTAATGGTCCGGCTGGGCTATGACAGTATTACCACCGTCCTGGTGACTTATATTGCCACGCAAATCGGTTTTGCCAGTTCGTGGATGAACCCGTTTTGTGTGGTTGTTGCTCAGGGGATTGCCGGCGTTCCGGTGCTTTCTGGCTCCGGGTTGCGCATCGTGGTGTGGGTTATCGCCACTCTGATTGGCCTGATCTTTACCATGGTGTACGCCTCACGAGTGAAAAAGAATCCTCTTCTGTCACGCGTGCATGAGTCCGACCGCTTCTTTCGTGAAAAGCAGGCGGATGTTGAACAACGTCCGTTTACCTTTGGTGACTGGCTGGTATTGATTGTCCTGACAGCCGTAATGGTCTGGGTGATTTGGGGCGTGATCGTTAATGCCTGGTTTATTCCAGAAATTGCCAGCCAGTTCTTCACCATGGGTCTGGTGATTGGCATCATCGGCGTTGTTTTCCGCCTTAACGGCATGACGGTTAATACCATGGCTTCATCCTTTACCGAAGGGGCGCGAATGATGATCGCCCCTGCCCTGCTGGTGGGTTTCGCCAAAGGGATTTTGCTGCTGGTTGGTAATGGTGAAGCAGGTAATGCCAGCGTGTTAAATACTATCCTCAACAGCATTGCCAATGCCATTAGCGGTCTGGACAACGCGGTCGCGGCCTGGTTTATGTTGCTCTTCCAGGCTGTATTTAATTTCTTCGTGACGTCCGGTTCTGGTCAGGCGGCATTAACTATGCCGTTACTGGCACCGCTTGGCGATCTGGTCGGTGTTAACCGTCAGGTTACCGTGCTGGCGTTCCAGTTTGGTGATGGCTTCAGCCACATCATTTACCCAACCTCAGCTTCGTTAATGGCAACGCTCGGTGTGTGCCGGGTGGACTTCCGTAACTGGCTGAAGGTGGGCGCGACCCTGCTTGGACTGCTGTTTATTATGTCCAGCGTCGTAGTGATCGGCGCTCAGTTGATGGGCTACCACTAAAAATGTTAAGAGCCGCAATTGCGGCTCTTTTTTCATTCTGCCGTTTCAGTCTCTACGGCTTCATTTTTGGCATTGCGCTTCATCCACAACGCCAGCGCTTTCAGCGAGTCTGGAGTGAACTCATCGCAGCGTGCGGTGATTTCTTCCGGCGTCAGCCAGCAAACTTCACTGACTTCATCTTCCTGTAGGGCGAAGGGACCGTGAGAGACGCAACTGAACAACGCGCCCCAGACACGGCAATTTTTATCTTCGAAATAGAACTGCCCGTGCTCGGCAAAGGGGACACCGGCAATGCCCAACTCTTCTTCCGCTTCGCGACGCGCGGATTCCAGCAGTTGCTCATCGGCCTGAACTACACCGCCTGCGGTCGCATCTAACATGCCGGGTAAAAAGTCTTTTGTCTCGGTACGACGCTGGACCAGAATTTTGCCCATGCCATCATGCACGACAATGTAAGTTGCACGATGACGCAGACACTGTGCCCGCATTTGTTCCCGGCTGGCTTGTGCAATGACTTCGTTCTCTTCATTGACAATATCCACCCATTCAGTACTTGCCAAACGACGCTGTTCCATTATCAGGAAACCTTCTTTTTCTGGCGCTCTTACGGCGCATTTTGAGTTGTGGGTAAATTACGGATTAATCGCGACCTGCGCAATGATACTTTGATCATTGAGTGCGATTACACTAAGTACGTCATTATCCAGCATGCCATAACTCGCCGGATTACCGCCTTTCGGAATACTCACCGAGCCGGGGTTGAAGTGGAAAATCTCCCCCCGCTGTTCTGCCACTGGCAGATGGGTATGACCGTACACCAGCACATCGTTCTGGTTTAAAGCAGGTAGATTTTCCGGGCCAAAAAGATGACCATGCGTCAAAAACAGACGTTGTTTTTCCAGTAATACCTGTTGCCACGGCGCGGTTATCGGGAAATGCAGCATCATTTGATCCACTTCGCTGTCGCAGTTGCCACGCACAGCGATAACCTTATGTGCCACTTCATTAAGCCGTTCAGCGACTTTGGCTGGCGCGTAACCCTCCGGTAAAGCATTACGCGGGCCGTGATTCAACACGTCGCCAAGGATCACCAGCCACTGGGCACCGCTTTGGACAAACAACTCCACAACACGTTCCGTCGCCGGTAACGACCCATGAATGTCCGATGCAAACATCAGTTTCATCACTCACTCCTCGTCGAAAAAACGTAAGCTATGATACTGGATTCTGTCGTTGCTATCAGCCAGATTGCTTCGCCGAAAGTGCAATAAAACGCTGGACAGACGCTCGCTGCCACTGGAATGTCGCATAATCCACCAGGCGTTCTGGCACCTCATCGCCATGTAGTACCAGGCGGTTAATCATTAGCGCCAGATCAGTATCAGCAATGCACCATTCACCAAATAAATTCGGCTGACCCAGTGCTAACAAATGTTCTGCCATCGCGAACAGTTTCTCTGCACTGGCTTTTCCCTCGGCCGTTAGTGGCGCTTTTTTCGCCCCCGCAAAGACAACATCCGTCGGACGCTCTTCGCGGATGGGCATCAGATCGCTGCGCAGCCAGGCCTGAATCTGTCGTGCACGCGCACGATTTTCTAAATCAAGCGGATAAATACGTTCCCAGGTCGGTGGCGCAAATCGATCTTCCAGATACTCCGCAATGGCAGAAGATTCACTCAACTCAAAATCATCGATTTGTAATAACGGCACACGGCGTGTCTGACCGTAACCTTGCCACGTCGGCTGCAAATGTTCACCGCTGTCGAGGTCGATGGTCTTGATATGAAACGACAGGCCTTTTTCCTGCAACGCCACCCAGGCGGATAACACATAAGGGGAGAAAAAGTGGGCATCTGACCAAAGCGTGATAGCGGGTTTACTCATTATGTCCTCGGCAATAAAGGGGGCTGGCTATCAAACTATAGAGCCTTTTTGTCACTGTCACGTGACGAATACTCACGTAAGTCGCCGCGCTTTCTATACTTGTGGTGTTCAGATGATTAAACAACCGGAGCTGCAATGATCGATCTCTATTTCGCCCCGACACCCAATGGTCACAAAATTACGCTGTTTCTCGAAGAAGCAGAGCTTGATTATCGCTTGATTAAGGTAGACCTGGGGAAAGGCGGTCAGTTTCGTCCGGAATTTTTGCGCATTTCGCCCAACAACAAAATTCCGGCAATTGTTGATCATTCTCCTGCCGATGGCGGCGAACCGTTAAGCCTCTTTGAGTCTGGTGCCATTTTGTTGTATCTGGCTGAGAAAACAGGACTCTTTTTGAGTCATGAAACGCGTGAGCGCGCCGCCACATTACAGTGGTTATTCCGGCAGGTAGGCGGACTGGGGCCGATGCTTGGGCAAAATCATCATTTTAATCACGCAGCCCCCCAAACCATTCCTTACGCTATTGAACGTTATCAGGTTGAAACTCAGCGTCTTTACCATGTACTAAACAAACGGCTGGAAAACTCGCCCTGGCTGGGAGGCGAGAACTACAGCATTGCGGATATTGCCTGCTGGCCGTGGGTTAATGCCTGGACTCGCCTGCGAATTGACCTCGCAATGTATCCGGCAGTCAAGAACTGGCATGAGCGGATCCGTTCGCGCCCTGCCACCGGGCAGGCACTGCTAAAAGCACAACTCGGTGATGAGCGTTCGGATAGTTAACAGAAACAGGTTCTCGTGTATTATTTCATCCTAAGTAAAACAACGGAGAACCTGCAATGGCACAACCTGCCGCTATTATTCGTATAAAGAACCTTCGTTTGCGTACGTTTATCGGAATTAAGGAAGAAGAAATTAACAACCGTCAGGATATTGTTATCAATGTGACGATCCACTACCCCGCCGATAAAGCGCGCACTAGCGAAGATATCAACGATGCGCTGAATTATCGCACCGTAACGAAAAACATTATTCAGCATGTAGAGAATAACCGTTTCTCTTTGCTGGAAAAATTAACTCAGGATGTGCTCGATATCGCACGTGAACATCACTGGGTGACGTATGCTGAAGTGGAGATCGATAAACTGCACGCGCTGCGCTACGCCGATTCGGTATCCATGACCTTAAGCTGGCAGCGTTAATCGCCATATCGGGAGGCTGCATGAACATAGTGATCACCGGAGGGACGGGATTAATTGGTCGCCATTTGATTCCGCGTTTGCTGGAGCTGGGCCATCAAATTACGGTAGTGACGCGTAACCCGCAGAAAGCCAGTTCCGTTCTCGGCCCTCGGGTGACACTATGGCAAGGGCTTGCCGATCAAAGCAACCTCAACGGCGTTGATGCGGTAATCAACCTGGCCGGAGAACCGATTGCTGATAAACGCTGGACTCACAAGCAAAAAGAGCGTCTCTGCCAAAGCCGCTGGAATATCACGCAAAAACTGGTCGATTTGATTAATGCCAGCGACACGCCGCCGTCGGTACTCATTTCCGGCTCGGCAACGGGCTATTATGGCGACTTAGGTGAAGTGGTGGTTACCGAAGAGGAACCGCCGCATAACGAATTTACTCATAAACTCTGCGCCCGCTGGGAAGAGATTGCCTGCCGGGCGCAAAGTGACAAAACGCGAGTGTGCCTGCTGCGAACCGGCGTGGTACTGGCACCGGACGGCGGTATTCTCGGTAAAATGCTGCCACCGTTTCGTCTTGGCCTGGGCGGGCCGATTGGTTCCGGTCGGCAGTATCTGGCCTGGATTCATATTGATGATATGGTCAACGGCATTCTCTGGCTGCTGGATAACGAGCTGCGCGGGCCATTTAATATGGTTTCGCCCTACCCGGTACGCAATGAACAATTTGCCCATGCGCTCGGTCATGCGCTGCATCGCCCGGCTATTTTGCGCGTCCCCACAACCGCCATTCGGCTGTTAATGGGCGAATCTTCAGTACTGGTATTAGGTGGACAACGCGCGCTGCCTAAACGGCTGGAAGAAGCGGGTTTTGCGTTTCGCTGGTACGATTTAGAAGAGGCGCTGGCGGATGTCGTTCGCTGATGTGGTTTACAGCAAACATCCGCCAGTTAACTCCCTGTGTTACAGGATTAGTGGCTTTGCGCGATAAGATCGTCTGGTGAAAGTCGGGTCACCATCATAACTAACTCTCTGTCTAAACCTCTATCCAGCATCTCCTGAGCAATACGCAGGGCTTCTTCGTGTTTGCCCTGCATTGCGCCTTCTTCACGTAATCTGTCAGCAATGGTCATCAGTTTCTCCTTTTCTTGTGGTGCGCGTTCTGTTATCTCACCAATAAATGCACGGAAACGCTGGGCATCCCCTGTTTGTAATACGTAATTAAACAGGGCTTTTAGCTGTCTGTCATTAGTGTTCCCTGTAACTAGCAGCGAAACAATTTGGTCGACTAATCCCAACAGATCGCGCTGACGAATATGTTTCTGAATTAACTCCAACAGCGCCATTTTGCGGTGTTGCATAATCTCGTCATCCGGCACCACGGTAATATCCACCAACGGAAACGCTGATGAATATATTTTGCGGGCTATAGCAGGCTCGGCAAATTCATCAAGCCAGCAGAGTGAATAAGGATAAGGACTTCTGCAACCATGATAAAACAGCATCGGGATCACCAATGGAAGCTCTTTATAGCCCGCATCAAGATGGTTTTGCATTGCCGCAATGGAATAACGCATCATGCGAAAAGCCATTAATTCTTCCGGCTTACTTTGGTGCTCTATCACTACATAAATATAACCCACTCCCTCCTGCGTTTTCACAGACCACAAGAGGTCGGAATAATATTGCCGCAGGTCTTCATCAATAAAACTGTTTGGTTCTAGTTTAAGCGTCGTTAAATCACACAGTTTGCGCAGCGGCGCGGGAAGATGAATATCAATAAAATTCCGCGCGGTGTCTGGATGGCGTAAAAAAGATTTAAATACCGCATCATGCGGCGTGGAAGTTGTCGATATTGTCATGGCGTTCCGTCACCCCTCAAATTTAAGATGACGCGACAATAACCACGATTAACACCCAATGCAGCAGGCAGTTTTTATCTTTGGACAGCGAATTCAGAAGTATTTTTAGCGGACTGCAACTTTTACATTTCAGCGGAAGCTGACTCGCAAATTCCCCTTGAAAATACTCCGGCAGCGTTAGCCACCGGAGAGGAAATTATTTCAGCGATCCCTTAAGGAACTGTTGCAGACGAGGGCTTTGCGGGTTGCCAAATAACTGCTCCGGCGCGCCCTCTTCTTCTATTTTCCCCTGATGGAGGAAAATGACGTGAGTAGAAACATGGCGAGCAAAGCCCATTTCGTGAGTCACTACCACCATGGTTTTCCCCTCTTCTGCCAGTTGCTGCATAATACGTAACACTTCGCCTACCAGTTCAGGATCGAGCGCCGAGGTAGGTTCATCAAACAGTAAAACTTCTGGTTCCATCGCCAGCGCCCGCGCGATAGAAACACGCTGTTGCTGACCGCCGGAAAGATGCACCGGATATTTCCCCTGCGCACGTTCGTCTATCCCGACTTTCGCCAGATACTTCACCGCCCGCTCGCGCGCTTCCTGCTTGCTCAGGCCCAACACCTGAATCGGCGCTTCCATGACGTTTTCCAACACCGTCATATGGCTCCAGAGATTGAAGTGCTGGAATACCATCGTCAGGCGTGTGCGCAGTAAGCGCAGTTGATTTTTATCGGCGACTTTGAGTTGACCGTCTTTGTCGCGCACCAGATTGATCGTCTGGCCATTGACCACGATCGATCCTTCACTCGGTTTTTCGAGGAAGTTAATGCAGCGCAGAAAGGTACTTTTCCCCGATCCCGACGATCCGATGATGCTTATTACATCTCCGGCATTCGCTTGCAGTGAGACCCCTTTCAGCACTTCGTGTTCGCCATAGCGTTTGTGCAAATCGATAACGTTTAATTTATTCTCGGACATCGTATTCTCAGTGCGTTGAAGAAGGTTTCACATGCTGCAACCAGCGTTTTTCCGCTCTGCGAAAGAGGCTGATCAGGACATAAGAGATGATTAAATAGAGCACCGCGGCAATGCCGAAGGCGGTAAAAGGTTGATACGTGGCGGCGTTAATATCGCGGGCTATTTTCAGCAGATCCGGCACAGTGGCCGTAAACGCCAGCGCAGTAGAGTGCAGCATCAGGATCACTTCGTTGCTGTATGCCGGTAACGCAATACGCAGCGCAGAAGGCAAAATAATGCAGCGATACATTTTAAAGGTCGAGAAGCCATAGGCTCTGGCGGCTTCAATTTCCCCATGCGGAACCGAACGGATTGCCCCAGCAAAAATCTCGGTAGTGTAAGCGCAGGTGTTAAGCGTCAGCGCCAGCACGGTACAGTTCAGGCCACTGCGGAAGAAAGCGTTAAGGAATTCGGTTCCCTTAACAATCTCAAGCGTGTACATGCCGGAATAGAACACCAGCAACTGAACATACAGCGGCGTACCGCGAAAAATATAGGTAAATAACCAGATTGGAAACTGGATGTATTTATTACTGGAGACACGACCAATCGCCAGAAACAGCGCCAGGACTCCGCCTATCACTACCGACAAAATAAGCAGCCACAGAGTGATCGCCACACCAGTAAAGCGATAACCGTCGGTCCACAGCAGCGGTTTCCAGTATTCATGTAAGATTTCGATCACAGGTCAGCCCTCTTCACACCCACGGAGTAGCGGCGCTCAAGGAACAGCAGCACACCATTGGAAACGGTGGTGAAAACCAGGTAAATCACGCCACAGACGATGGCGAAATAGAACGGTTCCCAGGTACTTTTGCCTGCCAGCTGCGTGGCTTTGACCACATCTTCCAGGCCGAGTAACGAAACCAGTGCGGTAGATTTGAGGATCACCTGCCAGTTGTTGCCAATGCCTGGCAGGGCGTAACGCATCATCGCCGGAAACATGATCCGCCGAAACACTTGCCCGCGAGTAAAACCGAACGCCGTCGCCGCCTCTATATGCCCTTTCGGCACTGCCATAAACGCGCCACGGAACGTTTCGGTAAAATAAGCACCGTAGATAAAACCGAGAGTGATAATACCAGCGACCATCGGATCGATATCAATCTGCCCGACGCCCATCGCCTCCGTCACCATGTTTAGCGCAATCTGCAAACCATAGAAAATCAGCAGCATCAACACCAAGTCCGGCACGCCTCGAATCAGCGTGGTGTACCCTTCGAAAATCAGCCCCGAAAGCCGATTTTGCGAGAGCTTACCGCCAGCGCCAATTAAACCGATGATTACAGCGAGCACTACAGAGCTGATAGCCAGCTCCAGCGTGACGAGCGCACCCTGTAAAATAACACCTGAAAACCCATACAACATGCTGCCTGTCCTGTCGTGTGTGGTGAATTACCGCCTCTTGTCTCCCTCCGGTTACCCGAAGGGAGCGGGCTTTCTTTCACCGATGGCGATTAACCACCATAAACATCAAAATCAAAGTACTTTTTCGCTAATTTCTCGTAAGTACCGTCAGCGCACATTTCGGCAAAGGCTTTGTTCAGTGCCTCGCGCAGTTCGTTATCTTCTTTACGCAGGCCCATGCCGGTCCCTACGCCAAACAGTTTTTCATCTTTAACAGACGGACCACCGAATTTGTAATCTTTACCGACGGGTTGTTTGAGGAAACCTTCGCTGGCAGCGACCTCATCCTGGAACGCGGCATCAATACGTCCGGCAGTCAGGTCAGAATAAATGTTGTCCTGCCCCTGATACGAGACGATTTCAATGCCTTTTGGTGCCCAGTGTTCATTACCGAACGTCTCCTGGGTGGTGCCCTGCAATACGCCTACCCGTTTGCCTTTCAGCGACTCGACTGTCGGCTGAATGTCAGAATTTTTCGCCACCACCAGACGAGAATCGGCAGCGTACAGTTTGTCGGTGAAGGCAATTTCTTGCTGACGTTTTTCCGTAATGGAAAGCGATGACATGATGGCGTCAATCTTCTTCGCTTTTAAGGACGGGATTAACGCATCCAGCGGGTTTTCGACAAACGTACATTGCGTATTGATGCGCTTGCACAACTCCTTCGCCAGCTCGATATCGAAACCAACCAGTTCGCCTTGTGAATTTTTTGATTCAAATGGCGCATAGGTCGGGTCGGTACCGATGCGGATGTTTTGCGGAATTGCAGCAAGTGCCGCAGTTGCGCTGGAGAAGGCCAGAACCAGAGAGAGCGATAGCACCAGTTTTTTCATAATGTCCTCAACTGACAGTCTTTTTATAGGGAATATTTACAGGTTTGTTACACTTATCGTGCCATAAAATTGACCATCAAGGCAAAATATCCCGCCCCGTTAGATGTATTATTTTTCATTAAAAATGCTTAAGTATGCATTTCAATGCACCACGATAGTGCAACAAACCTGGCGTGCACCATGATGATCATTCCATCAGGTACAGCTTCCCAGCGACGTATCAGTCACCGTAGACATTAAAGTCGAAATACTTTTTCGCCATCTTGTCGTAGGTGCCGTCCTGACGCAGCTCGCCAAGCGCCTTATTGAAGGCAGCCGTCAGTTCAGCATCATCTTTACGTAGCCCTACACCGGTGCCATCACCGAAGTATTTTTTGTCTTTTACTGATGAGCCAGCAAAGGCGAAATCTTTACCAGCAGGTTGCTTGAGGAATCCTTCGCTGGCAGCAACTTCATCTTGTAACGCAGCATCCAGACGTCCTGCAGCCAGATCGAAATAGACCAAATCCTGGTTGGCATAGGCCACCACATCCACGCCTTTACTACGCCAGGTCTCGTTAGCGTAAGCTTCCTGGGTTGATCCCTGCAGCACACCAACATGTTTACCTTTCAGTGAATCCAGCGTTGGCTGAATCGGTGAACCTTTGGCAGCAATCAAACGAGAATCTGCGGCGTACAGCTTGTCGGAGAAGGCAATCTCCTGCTGACGTTTATCGGTAATGGAAAGCGACGAAATAATAGCGTCGATTTTTTTCGCTTTCAGTGAGGGGATCAGCGCGTCAAAGTCACTGGCAACCCAGGTACATTTCACCTGCATCCGTTTGCACATCTCGTTACCGAGATCGATATCAAAGCCAACAAAATCACCTTTAGCATCTTTCGACGAGAACGGCGCATAGGTGGTATCGGTTCCGATACGTACCGTCTCCGGTAGCGCCGCATAGCTGGAAGCCGCTGCGGAGAGACCGACTAATAAAGACAGAGCGAGAATCGACTTCTTCATACATAACCCTCAAGTGAAAATGGCTTTTTTATGTTGTGTATTGTGTTGTGTGTTTGCAGGCTCTTTCATGCAGGTCTTATGCCATCTTGACGACAACAGTAACATTCAACGTTAAATATGTTAATAAGACGTTGCATTATTGTCCTGAAGTTGAAGATAGCAGGTATAGCGGTTGAATCGCAGCGTTTCGATTGAATGGCAGAAACAAAATGTCGAGGATTTGATCGCGGTTGCAAAATTGCCCTGAAACAGGGCAACAGCGGAGTTATGCGCCCTGCCAGCGGGCAAAGAGATCTTCAGGAAGGGTTATTGCAAACTGGTCAAGAACACGATTAACCGTCTGATTTATCACATCATCAAGGGATTGCGGGCGATGATAAAACGCCGGAACGGGAGGCATAATCACCGCACCGATTTCTGCCGCCTGAGTCATTAAACGCAGATGGCCTAAGTGCAATGGTGTTTCACGCACGCAGAGCACCAACGGGCGACGCTCTTTCAGCACCACATCTGCCGCACGGGTCAGTAAGCCATCAGTATAGCTATGGACAATGCCGGAAAGGGTTTTGATTGAACAGGGTAAAATCACCATCCCCAGCGTCTGGAAAGAACCGGAAGAGATGCTGGCGGAAATATCGCGCGCATCGAGCGTGACATCAGCTAATGCCTGCACTTCGCGCAGGGAAAAATCCGTTTCGAGGGATAAGGTCTGGCGCGCCGCCTGGCTCATCACCAGATGCGTTTCTATATCTGTGACATCGCGCAGAACCTGTAATAAGCGCACGCCATAAATCGCGCCGCTGGCACCGCTGATGCCTACAATGAGTCGTTTCATAAATAGTTGCCCTGTCAGACTTGCAGGCAGACTTTGCAGTATTTCGGCGGGAGTTGCAAGTCAGGGTGCCAGACCGGCACCCTCAGCGAAGGCATCATCCTTCGTTATGCATTTCGAGATTTTCCACTTCGTTCTGACGTTGCACTGCTTTGGCGTCATCATTACGTAACGTATCGAGGAAATCGAGGTAGCCCTGATCAACATCTTTGGTGACGTAGACGCCGTTGAACACCGAGCATTCAAACTGCTGGATATCCGGATTTTCAGCGCGAACGGCGTCGATCAGATCGTTCAGATCCTGGAAAATCAACCCGTCAGCACCGATGATCTGGCGAATTTCATCAACTTCGCGACCGTGAGCGATCAGTTCCATGGCGCTCGGCATATCAATACCATAAACGTTCGGGAAGCGAATTTCCGGTGCCGCAGAAGCGAGGTACACTTTCTTCGCTCCGGCTTCGCGTGCCATCTCGATAATCTGCTCAGAAGTGGTGCCACGGACGATGGAGTCGTCGACCAGCAGGACGTTTTTATCGCGGAACTCGGCGCGGTTGGCATTCAGTTTACGGCGCACGGACTTACGACGCAGCTGCTGGCCCGGCATGATAAAGGTGCGGCCAACATAGCGGTTTTTAACGAAGCCCTGGCGGTACGGTTTGCCCAGAATACGAGCAATTTCCAGCGCGATATCACACGAGGTTTCTGGGATCGGGATCACCACGTCGATATCCAGATCTTCCCATTCGCGGGCAATTTTCTCGCCCAGTTTAGTGCCCATATTCACACGCGCGCTGTAAACGGAAATTTTGTCGATAAACGAGTCCGGGCGGGCAAAGTATACATACTCAAACAGGCACGGATTGCTGACCGGATTGTCAGCACATTGACGGGTAAACAACTGCCCTTCTTCAGTGATGTAAATCGCTTCGCCCGGCGCGACGTCACGCAGGAAATCAAAGCCCAGCGTATCGAGCGCTACGCTTTCGGAAGCGACCATATATTCTGTACGGTTCTCGTCAATATCACGTTTTCCCAGTACCAGCGGACGAATCCCGTTTGGATCGCGGAAAGCAACCATACCGTGGCCGATAATCATCGCCACACAGGCATACGCGCCGCGGATTAAGCGGTTTGTGGCAGCAATGGCAGCGAAAATATTGTCGGCTTCCAGCGGGTAGTGGCGGAAGTTGTCCAGCTCGCTGGCGAAGATATTAAGCAGAATTTCCGAGTCGGAAGTGGTGTTGATGTGGCGGCGTTTTTCTTCAAACAGTTTTTTACGCAACTCGTGAGCGTTGGTCAGATTGCCGTTGTGGGCAAGCGTAATGCCATACGGGGAGTTAACGTAAAACGGCTGCGCTTCAGAGGCGCTGGAGCTGCCAGCCGTAGGGTAACGCACATGACCAATGCCCATATTGCCCTGCAAACGCTGCATATGGCGAGCTTCAAATACATCGCTCACCAGCCCGTTCGCTTTACGCAAACGGAAGCAGTTATTGGCATCTATGGTGATGATGCCGGCGGCATCCTGACCGCGATGCTGAAGCACCGTTAAGGCATCATAAATCGACTGGTTAACCGGCATAACACCGGCGATACCGACAATACCGCACATACGTCTTTTTCCTCGTTAAGCCACATCTCAGAGCACTTACGCTCTGGGCAAGAAACTTGACGAGCTTTGCAGATAATCAAAAAACCATCTGATGATAAAACTGAATTGCGGGATCAGCTGTGATTTGCTCCAGTCTTCACTTTTCGACACCCCGGTAAAGGAGTCGAGAAAGAAGAGAATGGCGGCAACAATCAACACACCGCGCAACGCACCGAAACAGACGCCCAGCACCCGATCGGTGCCTGACAACCCCGTTTTCTCCACCAACTGGCCTATCACGAAGTTCACGATAGCACCAACGATCAGGGTAGCGATAAACAGTACCGCGATGGCAATCCCATTTCGAACCAGTTCGTCTTCAAAGCCCGTAAACCAGACTGACAGGTAAGTGTAGTAATGACTGGCAACAAAGAAAGCACAACCCCATGTCACCAGCGATAACGCTTCACGAACAAAGCCGCGGATCAGGCTAACCAGAGAGGAAAAAGCAATCACCGCGATTATGGCGTAATCAATCCAGACCATATGTGTCCCACGATTTTACGCCCTGTCATCCTGTTCGGGGCGCATTCTAACAGAAAAAGAAAACGTTTGCGTAGGGATTTCCTTCCCGCGCATCAATAAAAATGGCGCTGAAAAAATATTCAACGCCATCGACTTTTTATGCCTTTGCGGCATCGTGCAATGCGTGTCGGATGCGGCGTAAACGCCTTATCCGACCTACGGTTCTAACACTGCCCAAGCCTGATAAGACGCGCCAGCGTCGCATCAGGCAAGACTGTATTAATTCGGCGTATAGCCCATTACCACGCCACTTAAGCCAGAAAGTTGCTTCAACTCACCCAGCGAACCTTTCAGCTTATCTTTCGAGGCATCCGGCCCAACCAGAATACGGGTAATTTTACCCTGCACTGGCGTGGATGGCGACGTATAAACCCGATAACCGGCACCGCGCAGCTTACCGACAATCTCATTCACTTTATCGGCATTTTTCAGCGCACCCAGTTGCACAACATAGGCTTTACCCGTTGGCGCTGCTTTTTCTTCCACGACCGGCTTCGGTTCTGGCTTCGGCGCAGGTGGTGCTTCAACCTTTGGTTTAGGCGGCTCCACCGGTTTCGGCTTCGGTGGGGCGACCGGTGCAGGTTCCGGTTCAAACTCGGTGTTATTGGCTGCAATAGTGGCCGGATCGAGCGACGGTGCTGCGGCATCACCTGCCCGCACCTCTTCCGCTGCGCCTTCCGGCGGCTGCGTCGGCAACGCCTGGGTGGCGGCTGGCATCATATCAGGCTCATCACGATCGCCCGCTTTCGGCACCAGCGGGATAGCCGCGAACTCATCCTGATAATGTTTTTTCTGCCCGTCCAGCAGCCCTGGAAGTACAATCACCCCCAGCGCCACCAGCACGATCGTGCCCACTAACCGATTCTGAAACTTACTTGCCACCGCTTCTCCTCGCGTCAATCACTTCCATGACATGTGCGACCGTGTGGAAAGAACCACACACCAGCACGGTGTCTTCCGCTTTAGCGTCCGCCATTGCGGCATCCCATGCCTGCGCAACGCTATCAAATGATTTGCCGTTACCCAAATGCTCAAGCAGTTGTTCTGCCGTGGCACCGCGCGGCCCTTCCAGTGGCGCACAATACCAGTCATCAACCACGCTTTTCAACCAGGCCAGAGTTCCGGCAATATCTTTATCATGTAGCATACCGATAACCGCCAGCACGCGCCCGTTTTTCGGTAGCGCTTTCATACGCCCGGTGAGATATTCCGCCGCATGTGGATTATGCGCGACATCAAAAATAACGCGTGGCGACTCGCTCACAATCTGGAAACGTCCCGGCAAAATTGCGCTGGCAATCCCGTCGCGAATGGCATTTTCACTGACTTCCAGCCCGCTGGCACGCAGTGCCGCCAGCGCCGTTGCGGCATTCGGTTGCGGGACAAGCGGCAACGGCAGATTTTCCAGCGTGCCGTGAGCATCGCTAAACGCCCAGTCATGATCGGTGACGGAATAGTTCCACTCAACGCCCCGACGTTGTAACAGTGCACCTTTTTCCTGCGCCACATCAGCAATGGTAGAAGGCATTTCCGGCTCACCGACAATTGCCGGTTTTTCGCTGCGGAAGATGCCTGCTTTCTCGCGACCAATACTTTCGCGATCTGGACCCAGCCAGTCGGTATGATCCAGCGCAATACTGGTTACTACCGCGACATCGGCATCGACAATATTGGTTGCGTCCAGACGACCGCCCAGCCCTACTTCCAGAATCACCACGTCAAGTTGTGCCTGCTTGAACAGCCACAACGCCGACAGCGTACCGTACTCGAAATAGGTCAGGGAAATATCACCGCGTGCCGATTCAATCTCCGCAAAAGAGGCGGTGTGGGCCGATTCCGGCAATTCCTGGCCCTGCACACGTACGCGCTCGGTATAACGCACCAGATGAGGCGAACTGTAGACGCCCACTTTGTACCCTGCCGCCATCAGAATCGACTCCAGCGTACGGCAGGTGGTGCCTTTGCCATTCGTACCCGCAACGGTAAACACAAATGGCGCTGGTTTCAGGACGCCAAGACGCGCCGCGACCTGGCTCACGCGCTCAAGGCCGAGATCGATAGTTTTACTGTGCAGGTTTTCCAGATAAGAAAGCCACGAAGCCAGAGGCGACGCGGCTTGAGGAGTGCGTTTGATAATCATGGTATCCGCTGATTCGTTACGGTGAGAATAGCAAAAGGGCAGAGCCAGTGGCCCTGCCCTTATCAGTTATCAGGCCTCAGGTTCCTGATCCGGTACCGGGGGTACCACTACGCCTTCACGCGGCGCTTCAGGATTCGGCGCTGGCAGATTCATCAACTTCGCCAGAATGCTCGCCAGTTTCAGGCGCATTTCCGGACGACGGACGATCATGTCGATCGCGCCTTTCTCGATCAGGAATTCACTGCGCTGGAATCTAGGCGGCAGTTTTTCGCGAACGGTCTGTTCGATAACACGCGGACCGGCAAAGCCGATTAACGCTTTAGGTTCAGCGATGTTGAGATCGCCCAGCATGGCGAAACTTGCAGAAACACCGCCCATCGTCGGGTCGGTCAGCACGGAGATGTACGGCAAGCCGCGCTCCTGCATTTTTGCCAGTGCCGCAGAGGTTTTCGCCATCTGCATCAGCGACATCAGTGCTTCCTGCATACGTGCGCCACCAGAGGCGGAGAAGCAGATCAGCGGGCAGTTATCTTCCTGCGCCTGCTCAACGGCACGCACGAAACGTGCACCCACAACAGACCCCATTGAACCGCCCATAAAGGCGAACTCGAATGCCGCAGCGACAACCGGCATTCCATACAGAGTGCCTTTCATCACCACCAGCGCATCTTTTTCGCCGGTTTCTTTCTGCGCAGATGCCAGACGGTCTTTATACTTCTTGGAGTCACGAAACTTCAGCTCATCTTTCGGCTCAAGCTCGCTACCCAGCTCCACAAGGCTTCCTTCATCTAACAGGCTATGCAGGCGATTACGCGCTGTCATACGCATGTGATGGTCACACTTCGGACAGACCTCAAGATTACGTTCCAGCTCAGCGCGGTATAAAACCTGACCGCAGCTATCACACTTAGTCCACACCCCTTCAGGAATGCTCGCCTTGCGGGTGGGAGTAATGTTGCTTTTAATTCGTTCAATCCAGCTCATTAGGGACCTTTCTGTCTGAACCTGGTTCGATGCCAGTTTTATCTTTGGGGACGCATAATGCCATTTTTGCCCCCAACAGACCATGAATGTTGCACATTAAAACATAACAGCCCGAAACTTTGGATAAAAAAGTGGTCGAACCGCGGAGTTACTTTTTATTTTGCGGCGCGTGCCGCAGCGCGTTTGTGACGGATTATTTCGATGACGCCCGGCAAAATAGAAACCACAATAATCCCGACGATCAGCAGCTTAAGGTTATCCTGAACCATCGGGATTGTACCGAAGAAATAGCCTGCGTAGGTAAAAAGCAGTACCCACAACAGTGCGCCGATCACGTTATAAGCAGCGAAATGACGGTACGACATGTGGCCCATTCCCGCAACAAACGGGGCGAACGTTCTGACGATCGGCACAAAACGGGCGAGAATAATCGTTTTGCCGCCATGTTTCTCATAAAACTGATGGGTTTTGTCGAGATAACTGCGACGGAAAATTTTCGAATTGGGATTACTGAATAACTTTTCACCGAACAACCGCCCGATAGTGTAATTGACCGCGTCACCCACAATCGCGGCGATCAGCATCAGCACTACCATCATATGGACGTTGAGATCGTTGGTTTCCAGTGATGCCAACGCTCCGGCAACAAACAGCAATGAATCACCCGGTAAAAACGGCATTACCACCAGACCGGTTTCACAGAACAAAATTAAGAACAAAATGGCATAAACCCAGACGCCGTACTCCGCGACTAGCTCTGCCAGATGCACGTCAATGTGCAGGATAAAATCGATGAGGAAATAAATCAGGTCCATATTTGCCTATGCCTTGTACTCGTCATCTTTCAGGCTGTAACTACGTTGGCTACAGCCTGAAATGTTCCGAGCATTATTCTCGTTAGTCCGCCAGAAATAGCGGGCCCATTGGCGGTTTTGGAAGATCATACCGGTCAGGGTAATCCACCGCGACCAGATACAGCCCTTCCGCTTTTGCCGTTGCTGCCGCCAGCGTTCTGTCCTTTGCCGCCAGCAACTCTGCTATCCAGCTCTCCGGCTGGTTGTGGGCACCGACTTCCATCAGGCTGCCGACAATATTCCTGACCATATGATGTACAAAGGCATTCGCTTTGATATCAACCACCACATAAGGACCGTGACGCGTGACATTAATATGCATAACGTTGCGCCACGGGGTTCGGGACTGGCACTGCACCGCACGGAACGAGGTGAAATCATTCTCGCCCAGCAAGCATTGCGCAGCCCGATGCATCCGTTCAGCGTCCAGCGGTTCGTAAAAATGGGTTACCCCTTTACTCAGTACCGCCGGGCGCAGCCGATGATTGTAGATGATGTAGCGATAACGGCGAGCCGTGGCGCTAAATCGGGCATGAAAATCATCAGGTACAGCTTTAACCCAACGCACGGCGATGTCACCAGGTAAATTCGCATTTACGCCCAAGGTCCACGCCGCGTCTTTGCGCTGCGCGGTTGTTTCGAAATGCACCACTTGCCCGGTACCGTGTACCCCTGCGTCAGTACGCCCGGCGCAGAAGACGGTGATGGGTTCGTTCGCCACCTGGGAGAGCGCCTTTTCCAGCTTCTCCTGCACACTGCGGACTTCATTCTGCCGTTGCCAGCCGTAATACTTACTGCCGTCATACTCAATGCCCAGCGCAATTTTATAAACTGGCAGTTGTTGCTGGTCGGACATTAGTACAGATACTCCTGCACCAGTTTCTCGGCGATTTTTACTGCCATCAGCGCGCCGCCAAAGCGAACGTTATCGGCCACCGACCAGAACTGGACTTGCTCCGGCATACCGTAGTCATTACGCACGCAGCCAACAGAAAGATGCGGCGTACCCGAAGCATCCCCTACCTGAGTCGGGAATTCGTTCTCTTCAGAGAGCACAATATCTTCGCCCTGAGCAAACGCATCACGCGCTTCTTCTGCCGCCAGCGGACGCAGTGCTTCAAAGTTGACCATCTGGGCATGACCGTAGAATACCGGTGCCTGGACGACGCTTGCCGAAATCATCAGCCCTTCGTCCTGCAGGATTTTGCGTACTTCGTCAACGATACGACGTTCTTCACGCACGCTACCTTCGCTATCCGGCAACAACGGCAGCATATTGAACGCCAGTTGACGACCGAAGAAATCTTCTTCGTCAATCGGAATGCCGTTGAGCAATTTCGCACTCTGCCCCGCTAACGCATCGACCGCTTTTTTGCCCTGGGCGGAGGCTGAAATCAGGCTGGTAACACTGATACGCGACAAACCGCCCTGATCGATTAACGGTTTCAGTGCCGCCAGCAGCTGGCTGGTCAGACTGTCTGGTACGGCGATGACATTCCGGTTGCGGTAATCGGTCAGTACAAACGGGTTTACTTCCGGCACCACCAGCGGTACGTCGGGTTCGAGAGCAAACAGTCCGCTGCTGTCGATCACCAGGCAACCTGAGTTGGTCGCTTCTTCAACCCAGGCAGCGGTAGCTTCTTTGCCTGCGACAAAAAATGCCAGCTGCGCCTGCGTCCAGTCGAATTCAGCGGCATCCTGCACGGTGATTGTTTTACCACCAAAGCGCAGTTGTTCGCCTGCGCTTTCGTTACGTGCCAGTGCATAAATTTCCCCAACCGGGAACTGACGTTCAGCCAGCGTTTCAAGCAGGGCTCCGCCCATAGCGCCAGTTGCGCCCAGGACGGCAATGTTCCAGCCTTCAGACATGGTGGTTTACTCCAGAAATAGCAAAGCTCCCTGCCAATGTTACAGCAGAGAGCATGAAGAAGAGATTAACGTGCCGGATGATGAACGGCGTTAAAACCCAGTTTACACAGCAATGATGCCGCACTGGCGTCATCACAAATTACATACAGAGATGACCATTCACGGCGCTCAAGATAGTTTTTGCGCAGTTTATCGAACTCACCCGGTATCCCGGCGACTTTACGCAGCGATGCGTCATCGCGGCGCACATCATACACCAAATGCACCAGCCTTTTCAGCGTCGGTTGATCGAGCGGACCATGCAGCGTAATGCGGCCAAACTCAGGCGCGGGCAGCAACGTATCCAGCGCAACGTGTTGTTCATGCCCAATAAACTTGCTATAGGCTTCAAACACTTGCGTCGTGCCACGCGCTTTACCCTCCAGGGTATAGCCTGCGATATGCGGCGTGCCGATATCCACTTTTGTCAGCAATTCCACATTAAGTTCCGGCTCGCCTTCCCAGACATCCAGCACCACGCTTAACTTCTGGCCTTCATTCAGGCAGGTCAGCAGCGCGGTATTATCGACGACTGCGCCACGGCAGGCGTTAATCAGAATCGCTCCGGGCTTCAGGCTACGGATCAGTTTTTCATCCGCCAGATGTAGCGTTTTGTACGGACCATCTTTAAAGAGTGGCGTATGGAAAGTCAGAATATCCGCGCGCTGGACTAACTCATCCAGCGAGCGGAAATCACCCTCATCCCCACGGTCGGCGCGAGGCGGATCGCAAAGTAAGGTTTTAATCCCTAACGCTTCCAGTCGCGCCTGCAATCGACGTCCAACGTTACCAACGCCCACGATCCCCACCGTACGGTCGTGCAGTGAAAATCCATCGCGTTCGGCAAGCATCAGCAGGGAGGAGAAAACATATTCCACCACCGCAATCGCATTACAGCCAGGTGCAGCGGAAAAACCAATTCCCGCCTGCTTCAACCATGCTTCATCGACATGGTCGGTCCCCGCAGTGGCAGTTCCAACAAATTTAATGGGTTTTCCTGCCAGCAAAGATTCATTCACTTTCGTGACCGAACGCACCATCAGCGCATCCGCGTCTGCCAGTTGAGCGACGGGGATTGGACGCCCGGGAACCGCGATCACCTCACCCAAACGGCTAAATAAGTCGCGGGCATAAGGCATATTTTCATCAACAAGGATTTTCACGTTTGTGTTACCTGTATGAGACGAGAGTTAACCGGACAAGTGTGCCATAATCTCGCGGCCAGGCATACTTGCGAAGATTTCAGGTATAAGGATACGTAATGATACAACCTATTTCCGGCCCTCCTCCTGGGCAGCCACCAGGTCAGGGAGATAACCTGCCGTCTGGCGCGGGCAATCAGCCTTTATCCAGTCAGCAACGTACTTCGCTGGAAAGCTTAATGACGAAAGTGACCTCACTGACGCAACAACAAAGAGCAGAACTGTGGGCGGGTATCAGGCACGATATTGGTCTGTCGGGAGATTCACCGCTGCTTTCGCGTCACTTCCCTGCCGCTGAGCATAATCTGGCGCAACGTCTGCTGGCCGCGCAAAAAAGCCATTCTGCCCGCCAGCTTTTAGCGCAATTAGGGGAGTATTTACGTCTGGGGAATAATCGTCAGGCGGTCACGGATTATATCCGTCATAACTTTGGTCAGACGCCGCTGAATCAGCTCTCACCGGAGCAATTAAAAACCATTCTCACCCTGTTGCAGGAAGGGAAGATGGTTATTCCGCAACCACAGCAGCGCGAGGCGACCGACCGTCCTTTATTACCGGCGGAGCACAATGCGCTAAAACAGCTGGTGACCAAACTTGCGGCGGCAACGGGGGAACCCAGCAAACAGATCTGGCAATCGATGCTGGAACTTTCCGGGGTGAAAGATGGCGAGTTAATTCCAGCGAAACTGTTTAACCATCTGGTGACCTGGCTACAGGCGCGTCAGACGCTAAGCCAGCAAAATACGCCGACGCTGGAATCACTACAGATGGCGCTAAAACAACCTTTAGATGCCAGTGAACTGGCGGCGTTATCGGCATATATCCAGCAAAAATATGGCCTTTCTGCGCAATCATCGCTTTCTTCTGCCCAGGCCGAGGATATTCTTAATCAGCTTTATCAACGGCGGGTTAAAGGGATTGATCCGCGTGATATGCAACCGCTGCTTAATCCTTTTCCACCGATGATGGACACGTTGCAAAATATGGCAACGCGTCCCGCGCTGTGGATACTGTTAGTCGCGATTATCCTGATGCTGGTCTGGCTGGTTCGTTAACCCCGACGAAATGACAGTATCGTGACAATAATACCCAGCACCGCAGAGATCGCCCCGGCAAGAAATACCGAAGAGTAACCAAACGTGGTCGCCAGCATTCCCGCCAGCGGCCCGGAGACGCCGAGGGCGATATCCTGAAACGCGGCGTAACCGCCCAGTGCGGTGCCGCGAACTTGTGAGGGGACGCGTTTAACCACCTCCACGCCCAGCGCAGGAAAGATAAGCGAACATCCGGCTCCGGTTAACGCCGCGCCCGCTAATGCGACCCATGCACCTGGGGCTTGCCAGAGCAGCAACAAGCCCACCGTTTCTACAAGCAGAGAGACAATCGCCACTTTCACGCCGCCAAAACGGTCCGGCATCCAGCCAAACATGACGCGCATCACGACAAATGCGCCGCCAAACGCGGTAAGAGTAAAGCCCGCCATCGCCCATCCTTTGCTGGCAAAGTAGAGCGAAACGAAAGTCCCGATAACCGCAAAACCAACGCCTTGTAGTGCCAGCCCTAACCCTGGTTTCCAGATAAGCCCGACAACGCTCCACAGCGATGGACGTTCTCCCGCCAGGGCCGGTACTTTGCGCACTGTGCCGTTACAGGCCCACGCCAGTAAGGGTAATACCATTGTGGTGATCGCCAGTGCGGCAAAACCGTAATGGCTATGAATCAACAGGCCAAGCGGCGCACCAACAGCGAGGGCACCGTAAATCGCCATTCCGTTCCATGACATCACTTTGCCAGAGTGTTTTGGCCCTACGATGCCTAACCCCCAGGTCAGAGCGCCTGTCAGTAACTGGCTTTCACCAAACCCAAGAATCAAACGCCCGATGACCAACAGGGCAAATTTGAACGGTGCGGAGACAGGCAAAATCGCCGCCAGCAGCAACGCGCCGCCAGCCAGACCACAAGCTAACATCCCCTGAAGCGCCGAACGTTTTGCGCCATATTGATCGGCCAGTCGCCCGGCGTAACCACGCGTCAGCACCGTAGCCAGAAACTGAATCCCGACGGCAATGCCGACCATGGTATTGCCATAGCCCAGATCATGATGAACAAACAGCGGGATAACCGGCAACGGCAACCCTACGGTCATGTAGGTGAGAAAAACCGCAAAAGCGATGCGGAAGAGCGAAAAACTGGCAGAAGATCGTGTTTCGGTTTGGCTTACAGCAGTCATGCATTACTCCAGAATGCAGCGCAAGGCGAGGAGTATCCCCGTCTCATCTCTCTGGTTTCAGGGTTACGGTGCGTTGGCAGGATTTAACGCGTACGTCTTTTCAGAAGGAAATCGACAAAGCGGGAAGTTTGCCTGGAACTGGTGGCGATTGTCAATGATGTGAAAAAGGGAACCATCAGGTTCCCTTTTGCGTTAGTGCCGGAGGCCGCATTGGCGCGTAACGTCGGATGCGACGCTGGCGCGTCTTATCCGACCTACTCCGGCCTACTGCGAATTAATCTTTCAGCTTGCGCATTACCAGCGTGGCGTTGGTGCCGCCGAAGCCGAAGCTGTTAGACATAACAGTGGTCAGTTCGCGATCGGTCGTTTCGGTCACGATGTTCAGACCCGCAGCCTGCTCGTCCAGCTCTTCAATGTTGATGCTCGGGGCGATAAAGCCGTGTTCCAGCATCAGCAGAGAGTAGATAGCTTCCTGCACACCCGCAGCGCCCAGTGAGTGACCGGTCATGGCTTTGGTTGCAGAAATCGCCGGGCTCTTATCGCCGAACACTTCACGGATAGCTGCCAGCTCTTTCACGTCGCCAACCGGAGTCGAAGTACCGTGAGAGTTCAGGTAATCGATTGGGGTATCAACGCCATGCATCGCCATCTGCATACAACGTACTGCGCCTTCGCCAGACGGAGCAACCATGTCTGCACCATCAGAGGTTGCGCCGTAGCCAACGATTTCAGCATAGATGTAAGCACCACGCGCCAGCGCGTGTTCCAGCTCTTCAACCACTACCATACCGCCGCCGCCAGCGATAACGAAACCGTCACGGTGAGCGTCGTAAGTACGGGAGGCTTTTTCCGGGGTGTCGTTGTATTTAGTAGACAGCGCACCCATCGCGTCGAATTCGCAGGCCATTTCCCAGCACAGCTCTTCGCCGCCGCCAGCAAACACGATGTCCTGTTTGCCCAGTTGGATCTGCTCTACTGCGTTACCGATACAGTGTGCGGAAGTCGCACACGCGGAGCTGATGGAGTAGTTAACGCCATGAATTTTAAACGGCGTGGTGAGACAGGCAGAAACGCCGGATGCCATCGCTTTAGTGACCACATACGGGCCAACCGCTTTCAGGCCGCGCGGGCCGCGCATTGCGTCAGCGCCGAACACCTGGAAACGCGGGGAACCGCCGCCGGAACCTGCAATCAGGCCAACGCGCGGGTTATTCTGGTAAGCTTCCGGAGAGAGGCCCGCATCAGCGATTGCCTGCTCCATAGAAAGGAATGCATAAATGGATGCGTCGCTCATAAAGCGCACAACTTTGCGGTCAATGAGGCCAGTGGTATCCAGTTTTATGTTGCCCCAGACGTGGCTACGCATGCCGGAATCCTTCAGCTCCTGAGAGAAAGTGATCCCTGAACGTCCTTCACGCAGAGATGCCAGGACTTCCTGCTGGTTATTACCGATGCTGGAAACAATGCCCAGGCCAGTAATCACTGCACGTTTCATTCAATACCTCTGTAAGTCGCACATAGAGTAAGTTTCGAATGCACAATAGCGTACACTTGTACGCCGAACAAGTCCGATCAGCCATTTAATAGAGAAATTTGCGCAGCCTTACACACATCGCTAAGATCGAGCCACCGCCTGTAAGACGAGTAACTTACGTGAAACACTACTCCATACAACCTGCCAACCTCGAATTTAATGCTGAGGGTACACCTGTTTCCCGAGATTTTGACGATGTCTATTTTTCCAACGATAACGGGCTGGAAGAGACGCGTTATGTTTTTCTGGGAGGTAACCAATTAGAGGTACGCTTTCCTGCGCATCCACATCCTCTGTTTGTGGTAGCAGAGAGCGGCTTCGGCACCGGATTAAACTTCCTGACGCTATGGCAGGCATTTGATCAGTTTCGCGAAGCGCATCCGCAAGCGCAATTACAACGCTTACATTTCATTAGTTTTGAGAAATTTCCCCTCACCCGTGCGGATTTAGCCTTAGCGCATCAACACTGGCCGGAACTGGCTCCGTGGGCAGAACAACTTCAGGCGCAGTGGCCAATGCCCTTGCCCGGTTGCCATCGTTTATTGCTCGATGAAGGCCGCGTGACGCTGGATTTATGGTTTGGCGATATTAACGAACTGACCAGCCAACTGGACGATTCGCTAAATCAAAAAGTAGATGCCTGGTTTCTGGACGGCTTTGCGCCAGCTAAAAACCCGGATATGTGGACGCAAAATCTGTTTAACGCCATGGCAAGGTTGGCGCGTCCAGGCGGCACGCTGGCGACATTTACGTCTGCCGGTTTTGTCCGCCGCGGTTTGCAGGAAGCCGGATTCACGATGCAAAAACGTAAGGGCTTTGGGCGCAAACGGGAAATGCTTTGTGGGGTGATGGAACAGACATTACCACTCCCCTGCTCCACGCCGTGGTTTAATCGTACGGGCAGCAGCAAACGGGAAGTAGCGATTATCGGTGGTGGTATTGCCAGCGCGTTGTTGTCGCTGGCGTTATTACGGCGCGGCTGGCAGGTAGCGCTTTATTGCGCGGATGAAGCCCCCGCGCTGGGTGCTTCCGGCAATCGCCAGGGGGCGCTGTATCCGTTATTAAGCAAACACGATGAGGCGCTAAACCGCTTTTTCTCTAATGCGTTTACTTTTGCTCGTCGGTTTTACGACCAATTACCCGTTAAATTTGATCATGACTGGTGCGGCGTCACGCAGTTAGGCTGGGATGAGAAAAGCCAGCATAAAATCGCACAGATGTTGTCAATGGATTTACCCGCAGAACTGGCTGTAGCCGTTGAGGCAAATGCGGTTGAACAAATTACGGGCGTTGCGACAAATTGCAGCGGCATTACTTATCCGCAAGGTGGTTGGCTGTGCCCAGCAGAACTGACCCGTAATGTGCTGGAACTGGCGCAACAGCAGGGTTTGCAGATTTATTATCAATATCAGTTACAGAATTTATCCCGTAAGGATGACTGTTGGTTGTTGAATTTTGCAGGAGATCAGCAAGCAACACACAGCGTAGTGGTACTGGCGAACGGGCATCAAATCAGCCGTTTCAGCCAAACGTCGACTCTCCCGGTGTATTCGGTTGCCGGGCAGGTCAGCCATATTCCGACAACGCCGGAACTGGCAGAGCTGAAGCAGGTGCTGTGCTATGACGGTTATCTCACGCCACAAAATCCGGCGAATCAACATCATTGTATTGGTGCCAGTTATCATCGCGGCAGCGAAGATACGGCGTACAGTGAGGACGATCAGCAGCAGAATCGCCAGCGGTTGATTGATTGTTTCCCGCAGGCACAGTGGGCAAAAGAGGTTGATGTCAGTGATAAAGAGGCGCGCTGCGGTGTGCGTTGTGCCACCCGCGATCATCTGCCAATGGTAGGCAATGTTCCCGATTATGAGGCAACACTCGTGGAATATGCGTCGTTGGCGGAGCAAAAAGATGAGGCGGTAAGCGCGCCGTTTTTTGTCGATCTCTTTATGTTTGCGGCTTTAGGTTCTCGCGGTTTGTGTTCTGCCCCGCTGTGTGCCGAGATTCTGGCGGCGCAGATGAGCGACGAACCGATTCCGATGGATGCCAGTACGCTGGCGGCGTTAAACCCGAATCGGTTATGGGTGCGGAAATTGTTGAAGGGTAAAGCGGTTAAGGCGGGGTAATCTGCTCTCGCAGTGTTTGCCGGATGCGGCGTGAACGCCTTATCCAACCTACGTGTGACGTGTAGGCCTGATAAGACGCGATAAGCGTCGCATCAGGCATGGTGCTCCAGACGCCGCAACTTACAGCTGTGACGCCTGCTGAAACAGGTTTTCCCACATATCGGTCACCAGCGCCTGGTCACGCGGCGACAATTCACCGGCACCAATGGCTTTTTCCAGACTCTGGCTAACGGTCGTATGCACCGCCTGAGCGGAGTGGTCATCACCACTTTCCAGTTCTGCGATGGCTAATGTCAGGTGGCCACGCAAATACCCACTGGCAAACAACTCATCATCACTGGCATGGTCAACCATGCCGTCGATTAATGCCAGAATGCGTGATTCAAACTCCGCGATCATCTTCTTTCCTCATTGTAAAACGTGGCGCTGGCTTCAGTTGAGCGCTTCCGGCCACGGGAACTGTTCCGCCGTAAGTTCCGGCGTGTGATAATAATTTTGTAGTGCTTTAATGAAGCGTGCCGGGCGTTCCGGAATGCCATTTGTCAGATAATCCATCACCTGCGCATGTACCCGCCGTTGAAACACCACACGATCCGGTTCGAAATCCCCTTCCAGATTGTCGCAACTGACGTTAAACGGATATCCAGCCGCCACGCAGAATAACCAGTCGAACGCCTGCGGCTTCACTTCAACATCTTCAAACTGGCTTTGCGTCTGGGCATCGCGTCCGTCCGGGCAATACCAGTAGCCGAAATCAACCAGCTCACGGCGCGCTTTTCCGGCAATACACCAGTGCGAAATCTCATGAATTGCGCTGGCATAAAAGCCATGAGCAAAGACGATTCGGTTATACGGTACTTCCGCATCAGCAGGAAGATAGATCGGTTCGTCGTCGCCTTTAATCAGACGGGTATTAAATTCATCGGCAAAGCAGCTATTAAAAATTTCAATCAACTGCTCGTAGTGGTGTGTACTGTTCATTAGTTCATCCCCAACCAGTGGAGGATCTCCTGTCCGTGGCTATCGTAAAGTAATTTGGCACTCATCACCGCCGAGACGATAACAATCATCGGGCGGATCAGCTTTTGTCCTTTGCTCAACACCAACCGTGAACCCATGCGCGCGCCGAGGAACTGCCCCACCAGCATGACAAAGCCCGTCGCCCAAATCACTTTGCCGCCGAGAATAAACAGCAGCAGACCGCCAATGTTTGACGTTGCGTTGAGTAATTTGGCGTGAGCCGTGGCTTTGGCGAGGTTGAATCCGCACAGCGTAACGAAGGCCAGCGCGTAAAACGATCCGGCAGCCGGGCCAAAGAATCCGTCATAAAAACCGACGCAGCCACCGGCAATTAACGCGAAGGGTAAACCGTACATCCGGCGCTGGCGATCTTCTTCACCCAGCTTTGGCATCAGCAAGAAATAGAGACCGATACAAATCACCAGAATGGGCAAAATCTGCCGTAAGACATCAGCCTGAACGTACTGTACCAACAGTGCGCCGCTCATTGAGCCGACAAAGGTCATGGCAATATTGAGTTTCTGATCGCTTAAACTAACCACTTTGCGGCGAATAAAGTAGATAGTGGCGGAAATAGAGCCGCCGCAGGCTTGCAGTTTATTGGTTGCCAGCGCGTTAGCGGGAGACATTCCCGCAGCCATCAATGCCGGAATGGTGAGTAACCCACCGCCACCGGCAATCGAGTCGATAAATCCCGCCAGCATGGCGACAAAAAAGAGAACTCCCAGCAACAGCGGAGAAACCATAAACAGGCTATTAAACGTTTCCATTAGATCACGTGCTCATCCAGTAGCGCCTGGCAGGAAGGCGGCAACGGAGGCGGTGTCTTCTTCTCAGGCTTTGTTGTTCCCGGTTTTGGAGGTTCAAACCAGCTTTGCAGTTCTGCCCCGCAACCATCGCCTGATGGCGGTAAAGGTTGATCTTCACACTCCAGACTATCGGCAGGGCAACGTAATCGTACATGCATATGCGCGCGATGCTGGAACCAGGGTCGCACTTTGCGCAACCAGTCGCGATCGGTGCCCGCATCAAGGCAAAGTTGTTGTTTAATCGCCGGATTAACAAAAATGCGCGTGACGTCTTTGTCCTGGGCGGCGAGTTTGATCAAGCTGAAAATTTCTGGCTTCCACAGCGTGGAGACAACGTGTTTACCGTCGCGGGAAACTAAGTCCAATGCTTGCGGGCGCAAGAGCTGCGCGGAGGTCCAGCGAGTTTTCGGCAGTTGCAGAAAGATATCGACATCCAGTCCGGTCTGGTGGCTGGCATGACCGCCGTTGAAACGCCCACCAGCGGGCATCCCCATATCGCCAATCAGCACCGTACCCATGCCCAGATTGCTCACCTGGCTACTCAGACGCTGGATAAACATCACCAGATCCGGGTGACCGAAATAGCGACGCTGATCGGTACGCATGACCTGATAATGTTCGGACTGTATCGGCAACGTGTCAGCGCCGACAATACAGCCATTAGAAAAACTGCCTATCGATTGTGCGCTACCCGGCACAGGTTGGGTTATTTTTTGCCACGGCGTCGCTGCCAGGCTAGCGCTACTGGCAAGCAGAGCCAGCAGCGCAATCGCGGTTTTGTTCATTTTTTACCAGCGTGGAATATCAGTCTTCACATCGGCATTTTGCGCCCGCTGCCGTAACAGGTGATCCATTAAAACGATCGCCAGCATCGCTTCAGCGATCGGCACTGCACGGATCCCGACACAGGGATCGTGACGGCCTTTGGTGATCATCTCAACTTCTTCGCCAAAGCGGTTAATAGTGCGCCCCGGCACGGTAATGCTGGAGGTCGGTTTCAGCGCCATATGAGCAATGATTTGCTGCCCGCTGCTGATACCGCCGAAAATGCCGCCCGCATGGTTGCTCTGGAAACCGTCTTTGGTGATTTCGTCGCGGTTCTGGCTGCCGCGCAGCGCCACTACGTCAAAACCGTCGCCAATTTCCACGCCTTTCACCGCGTTGATGCTCATCAGCGCATGGGCGATGTCGGCATCCAGGCGGTCAAAGACCGGCTCGCCAAGTCCGGCGGGGACACCACTGGCAACAACGGTGACTTTCGCGCCGATGGAGTCGCCCTCTTTTTTCAGCGCGCGCATCAGTTCATCTAACGCGTCGATTTTGTCGGGGTCCGGGCAGAAGAACGGATTTTGTTCAACCAGCGACCAGTCTTTGATTTCCAGCGGAATGTCGCCCATCTGGGTCAGGCAGCCGCGGATTTCAATACCAAATTTCTCGGCGAGATATTTTTTGGCAATCGCCCCTGCCGCCACGCGCATGGCGGTTTCGCGGGCGGAAGAACGTCCACCGCCGCGATAATCGCGCAGACCGTATTTTTGTTCATAGGTGTAATCAGCATGGCCTGGACGGAAGACGTCTTTAATTGCGCTGTAATCCTGAGAACGCTGGTCGGTATTTTCGATCAACAAGCCAATGCTGGTGCCAGTAGTAACGCCTTCAAAAACACCGGAGAGTATTTTGACCTGATCCGGCTCGCGGCGCTGGGTGGTATAGCGCGATGTCCCAGGGCGACGACGATCAAGGTCATGTTGCAGGTCCGCTTCCGTCAGCGGAATGCCTGGCGGAACACCATCGACGATGCAGCCGAGCGCCAGCCCGTGCGATTCGCCGAAGGTGGTTACGCGAAAGAGTTGTCCAATTGTGTTTCCAGCCATCACGGCTCCGTTATTGTTGTGTTTGCGTGTTTACTTAATCTTTATAAATCGCGAAATGTTCTCGTGCGGCAATAAGCTGCTCTTTAGTGAGCATAAACACACCATCGCCGCCGTTATCAAACTCCAGCCAGGTGAACGGAACATCGGGATATTGTTCCATAAGATGTACCATGCTGTTGCCCACTTCACAAATCAACACGCCATCATCAGCAAGGTAATCTGCCGCGTTACCGAGAATGCGACGCGTCAGTTTCAGGCCGTCGGTGCCAGATGCCAGGCCCAGTTCCGGCTCGTGACGGTATTCGTTTGGCAGGTCGGACATATCTTCCGCGTCGACATACGGCGGGTTAGTGACAATCAGATCGTATTGCACTTTCGGCAAATCACGGAACAGATCGGAACGAATCGGAATGACGTTGTGGATCAGACCGTGTTCTTCGATGTTCTGTTCGGCAACCGCCAGCGCGTCGGGAGAGATATCTACCGCGTCGACTTCCGCTTCCGGGAAGGCATAAGCACAGGCAATGGCGATGCAGCCGCTACCGGTACACATATCTAAAATATGCTGCGGTTGCTTGCTGATGAGTCCGGCAAATTTATTGTTGATCAGTTCACCAATCGGCGAGCGCGGCACCAGCACGCGTTCATCGACGTAAAATTCATGACCGCAGAACCAGGCTTTATTGGTCAGGTAAGCCACCGGAATGCGCTCGTTGACGCGGCGGATCACGCGTTCAACAATACGGTGTTTTTCGCTGGAGGTCAGACGCGCGGTGCGCATATCTTCCGGGATATCCAGCGGCAGGTAGAGCGATGGTAACACCAGCTGTACGGCTTCATCCCACGGGTTATCGGTGCCGTGACCGTACCAGATATTTGCCGCGCTGAAGCGGCTTACCGACCAGCGCAACATGTCCTGAATGGTTTGCAGCTCATTTACTGCTTCATCAACGAAAATTTTATCCACGTATTCCTCCAGGGCATGATCGCAATAATTTCGGCGGCTAGTTTGCCATGAAGATGACGATAAATCAGCATTCACGCGCGGTGAGTGAGGAAAAATACGTTTAAAACGATCGATTGTGCTACGAGTCGGGTAAACTGTAGGAAAATTAGAAATAGAGACAGATAAATGAAAAAGAAAACAACACTTAGCGAGGAGGACCAGGCTCTGTTTCGCCAGTTGATGGCGGGGACTCGCAAGATTAAGCAGGACACGATTGTCCACCGACCGCAGCGTAAAAAAATCAGCGAAGTGCCGGTGAAACGCTTGATCCAGGAGCAGGCTGATGCCAGCCATTATTTCTCCGATGAGTTTCAGCCGTTATTAAATACCGAAGGTCCGGTGAAATATGTTCGCCCGGATGTCAGCCATTTTGAGGCGAAGAAACTGCGCCGCGGCGATTATTCACCGGAATTGTTTTTGGATTTACACGGTCTGACGCAGCTGCAGGCCAAGCAGGAACTGGGCGCGTTGATTGCCGCCTGTCGCCGCGAACATGTGTTTTGTGCCTGCGTGATGCATGGGCACGGGAAGCATATTTTGAAGCAACAAACACCGCTGTGGCTGGCACAACATCCGCATGTGATGGCATTTCACCAGGCACCGAAAGAGTACGGCGGTGATGCGGCTTTGTTGGTGTTGATTGAAGTGGAAGAGTGGTTGCCGCCGGAGTTGCCCTGAATGCTGGCAGCAAATGCCGGAGCAGCGTAAACGCCTTATCCGGCCTACAAATATGTGATAATTCAATAAATTGCAATTCACTTCGTAGGCCTGATAAGACGCATCAGAGCAATACTACGAACTTCAGTTCATTCAATACATACTGAAAACGACACGTCGAATCAATCGGTTGCCCACTACTGGTATTCACATTCACCACAATATCGTGTAGTACTTTATCCGTTACCGGATGACGAGTTGGCGTAACCGTTACCGTTGATTTATCACAACCGTAAGAGGTAAAGGTTAACAATTCTGATACCGCGCGGCAGTATGCTCCTCTGCCATCATTATCAGAAAAATTACTGCCATCACAGAGTCTGCCGCCTTCCATCAGGTAGGTCGAAAGCGTGGTGGTCACTGTTGACCCCGTGGACTGAATTCGTAACGCCTTATTATGGCTGACATAATTTTCACTCCAGGAGATATCGTATGAAGCGACCGGTATCGTTGGGCATATTGTGTTATGCACTGTAGGGGCCGTATAGCTTCCAAATCCGGGTAAATCTGTATAGGAATAAAAGGATGCGATCCAAGGGCAACCATAATCATCAGATGCAACGGTAATTTTAAACGTCATATATGCACAACGAAAAATTTTCGTATCTATGCCAGGGCAATTTGAGTTATTAATTGTATCAAAGTCAGTCAGTACCAAAGTTGGAGCTGAACCCGACCCAGACCAGGAAATAACCCGCAACGTATCGCCTTTATACGCAAAAGAATCATATTTCCCATATGCAACCTCCTTTGGCGTTATCACCGTAACATTGAAAACACTGCTCGCTACAGCACCGGTTACCTTGTCCATGGCATAATAAACTCTCACACTGTCAAAACTCGCACTCATAAGTTTATCTCCAGCATAACTCTTAGATGCGCCGACAACACTCAGAACGAGCAGCATTAGGCTCGCGAAAATTATGGTCCATTTTTTCATTTCAGAAATACTCAAAGGTTGCCGTCACTGTGGCACTAAAGTCTCCGGACGTTACATCTCGCCCGCTCTTTGCCTGTAACCAGGTATTAAAATTTAGGCTGTTATTTCCCTGATTCAGCGGGAGCGTGACGCCTGTTGTATTGTTGATTGGCACCGATGTGCCTGCCGCAGTTTCAATACCAATCCCAGCGCCGGATGCTGATGACGAGGAGTCAAAGGCCAGAAAGCCGGGTAGAGCACTATCTTCTGTTCCTGTCAACGTTACTTTGACATTAAACAATGTAGAACTATGACAATCTTTCAATTGAAACACCAATGGCACTCGCTCTGACTGCCCAAGGTTCATTAAATCGCTGGCGGCAATGGCAGGAAAATGTACTTCTGCCAACTGGCTACCATTAATCACTGGCGTACACGATTTACTGATTAAATTGCCGGTAAAGTGCAAATTATCTCCTGCTATTGTGGTTCCACTGCCCAGCAACATCAGGCTACTAATAAAAAACAACGTACGCTTTTTCTTCATTGGTAATCTACCTGTAACGTGGCCCAGGCCTCAAAGTCCGCCTCTGGCAGAACGACACCACTCTTTTTTACTGGCACAGCCGTTAACACCGGTAAATCGGTTTCATTCACCACAAGTGGCGTATTGATCGTAAAACTCTGCCCTGCCTGTTTGAGCTGAATGCCTAAACCAGTGATATTGCTGCTTACTGCAGCATTATCAAAATCGCTTGGTGTGCCACTCCAGCTCAAGGTCATTTCCATTAATGGGTCGCGAACCGCCGTATCGCAGGTAATGGAATACGGCACGGTTTGCTCATAATTGCTGCCATTAATGTCATCAATAAGCACATCCTGAAAAGTTATTTCAATGGTTTGAGCGTTGCTAATCGTGCAGTTAGGCGGCTGCACTAAATAACCGTGAAAAGAGACGTTTGAGAGTGCCATCGAGCAAAAGCCCCACAGCAAAATAAGCGAGATCCGTTTCATTGGTAATCCACCACAATTGTGGCACTGGCGTTAAATTCAGCTGCCGCTAACGTTGTACC